>DASRDX010000010.1 GCA_035652395.1 Candidatus Paceibacterota bacterium
AATCCGTGACTCGGGCACGAATTTAGAAGGTGTTTGAAACGCTCCCATGCTTCGGATATGGTCTCCCCGTCATCTTGTTGGAAGGATCGGATATCGGCTTTCAACTTGTCGATCTTAGATGGTGGAAAGAATCGGGAAAGGAAATTGGAACGAAGTCCTTCCCAAGTAGTGATTGAACTTGGCTCTAACGAACGCAGCCAAGCTCTAGCTTCTCCGGCGAGTGTGAGAGGAAAGACTCGGAGACGAATCGCATCATCTCGGCCTTCCTCGGTTTTGAACAGATCACAGATATCCACGAAGTTCTCCATATGCACGATAGGATTGCTATCGTTTTTCCCGTCGAAGGTAAGGTCCTTGATCATGTGAAGGAGCTTCCCCGGGATTTCCTTGTCTAGATTCGGCTTCGTGATCGGATTGGTGGGAACAGTTGGAGCGGCCCTCCTGGCGGTCCACATCGGTGCTTCTTCTCCCATCTCAAAAATCAAAGCTCTCGGGCGAACTTTGTTGGCTCTCGTCTTTTTGTTTCTTTTTCTGAATTCCCTCTCCGGTTCCTCAAATGGCTCTAACAAATTTGCCGTGACTGAAACCACAACAAACGGTTACGGGCAACTTGCGGGAAACAAAGAGATAATTATAATAAATAAAGAAAAACTAAAAAGCAAAAACTTGCAAGGGATATAATCCCTCACAAGGATCGATTAACAAAACTAACAAAGATTAAAAGTCTAAATACTACCGTTCCCCGGCAACGGCGCCAAAAACTTGATGCGGTAAATATTAACTATAAAAAGCGTAACAAGTTTTAACCTCTAATGCCTAACCACCTATTATCACATTCACAGGCAAGCGTACCTGATCGATAGCAATATAGCGTAGGAAAGTCCAGGTATCGTATCTACCACTGGGAACGGTCAAGTAAAAGGCTAATAATCCTATCAGTTTAATTAATCTAAAGGCTATGGGGGGTTTTTGAGAAAATGATTTGAAAACTAAATTAACAACTAGAAAGCAGAATAAAAACTGATTAAACAATAGTAAGGAAAACAGTAGCACTTATCATGGTATAGCGAATCCCCAAGTGGATAATTAAGTTGCATAAAAGTATGATTGACTTGGCTATTGTAAGGATTTAAGTCTGGGACACCCTAACATGCAGATAATATGACTGTCAACTAGAATGGTCCTCCTAGTCCCAATACCTAGGCTGATTGTCAGACAACCTAAATACCAGTCACCCAATCCTATCTCAACTACCCGGTGTTTTACAGTCTAGTCTCTCTCGGTCCAAGAAACCACTTAACCTAATTCTCCGATGGAATCGAATATTAAGTCAAGAGAGGTTGATTAACCCAATGGAGTCTACTTCTTTGGTCCAAAAGCAAACCCAACCAACGAGTTCAAACACACGAAATAGCAGGAATCAGATTGGAATCATAAAATCACATTCAATTAACCAAAGTAAATCAATAATCATTAAAACCATAAAATCAAATCCACATGGTTCATCTACCACGATAAGTACTACATAGAAAACTACTCACTACTCATAGCTAGGAAAACAGAACAAGTATAGAAAAAGACAGACATTCTACCGACCATACAGCTACAGATGATTAATCGGGTATCCGTATTGGCGCAGCGTCTCCTCTCTCCACACTTGATTCTCCCTCCAAACTACTAGCAAACTGGTATCTCTATTCTCCACTGATATGAAAATAATGTGGAACTCTATCTGAATCCTCTGGAACTGAAGGCTGAGAACAGTATTTAAAAGAAGGCTCGGAAGACATTTCGCGTTCGCCAAGTAGGCGTTCGCGGCGCGAAACACTTAAAAACCCTACTCCTTCTATTTTTGGCAAATTCTGGAATCTTCTTGTGAGTGCAAATGCCAATTTCGCGGCGCTAAACTTCATCTTCGCGGCGCTAAGT
>DASRDX010000011.1 GCA_035652395.1 Candidatus Paceibacterota bacterium
ATTGAGGTATTATCATTTTTAATTTTTTTCAACAATTTTTATTATGAGTGGTGGTTTTTTTCAAATTAATTTATTTAAAAATTATCGTTCTCGCCATCTAGAGATCATCCAGCTCCCATTTATATATCAAACCGTTCTCCAGGAGCTCAGCTATTCGAATCTATCAACGTTGGACAATTTCGATTATAAAATTCATTCGTTAGGATGGAAAATAGTTCGAAATCTACTCAAAATCGTTATTCGCGACTATGAAAGTCGATGGATTTCATAACAAAAGGGTCAGGAGCCAAGAAAGTAATATCCACATTATCATCTGGACTTCATTCAGCTCGTTATCACTCGCTCTCAGCGCCCAGAGATCCCCTTCGTCTATAGAGTGATTACAGTGATAGAACATATGATCATCGAGCCATATGAATAAGTAGTGGAATTTTTCTCCGGAAAATCACTATGCTAATGGCTATGAAATTTGACATGGAGATAGATGAAAAAGAAGGCTTTCAATTTGCTATAAGGAAGGTAATATTTAGAGTTAGCTATCATTTGCTTTATCATCTTTCTTTTCCCCTCTCACCTTGTTTACCTTCCCCCCTTCTCCCCCGCCTGCGCCTCCCTCCCACTATGTGACTGCTTTTTGCCGCCGTCCTCTCCGAGCTAAGCCACCCGTAAACAAGGAGTATATAGGGCCCCCCCGAAAAACTTTTTTCTCCTTGGGGCGCGTTCTCTCTCTTCTCCATCGACATCCACCGGCAACAGATGAGTTGAGCTTCAACTAGCGCGTTCGCCGAAGATGAAGCAAAGCCCTTGAATCATATACGCCCGCTGCCTTGAGAGTTTTCACTTAGATGGAGTCGAAAAAGTAGGCCGACAGCGATAGAGTCATCCTCCCAATGTTACGGCGCGGGGGTCCCAGTTGGCCCTTAGTGAGATATGGAGATACACTCTCTCCCTCTACTCGCGATAACGCGTGGACCGGACGGCGGGCTGCTGCTAGTAATATACGTTTACTAGCCTTAGCGGCAGAGTGCTTCGCGCCTCTGTGAGGTGAGATTATAGCAAGTGGCTTTCAAAAAAACTAGAGCGTTGGATTTCCACCTCTAGGAAGGCTAACTACTATCTTCTCTACTATCATTTGAAGCTGAAAAAGTAGACGAAATCCCTGTAAAA
>DASRDX010000012.1 GCA_035652395.1 Candidatus Paceibacterota bacterium
AGCAGAGTTTCCAAACCCCACCACAATTGGATTGAGGCTGTTGACGTTAGTGGAGAAGTTGTTCTGGATGTTTGTAACATTGTTTTGGATATTAGTGATCTGTCCTTGGAGATTCTGGACATCCGCCTGTGAGGGTGAACCCTGAAGGGTGATGTTGCCTCCTCCACCAGAGTAGCTGATGTAGTTGTTGATGACTGGGGTGGATGAGGAGTATGGAAGGGAGTAGATTTCAGCTTGGAGAGTGTTGTTTAGAACAGAGAGTCTTCGATTTAATTCTTCTTCAGTTACTCCTTGGATGATGGTTTGGTTGAGGGTGATGGGATGGTTTGTCGGAGGAGGACTAACAGAAACAGTGTTAGTGGTAATTTCAGTGACAGTGTTATTTTTTGGCGCAGGAGGAGGAGTAATAATTTGGACTTTCGCTGCTGGAGCCTCTTCTTTATTAAAAAGATTTAAAAATGATTTAAAAAAGCTGGCGATTGAATCTAATACATTCGCTCCAAGTGAGGAGTAGCTCTTGCCTACCTCGTTTGGCAAACTGGCATAGACTCCAGCCACCTCTTTGATTGGTTCAGTGAAAGCGGAGTTAGTATTTAGAGCAAGACGACCGTTTTTAAGGTCTAGAGAATTATTCGCTTCTCTCTTTAGTGGGATGGGGATGGTTTCTTCTTTGGCCAGAGCTTTAGTGGAGTCAAAGAAAGAGCGGAGTATTAGAAAAGTGGCTAGAGCGAGAAGAGTGGTTTTAGTGAAAAGATGCTTCATTTAATCCCCTGAAGGTGGTTAAGGTTATTCTAACAAAAGATTAAGAGGAAAGGAAAGGGTGGGTAGAGTGTGGGAGATGCAAAAAGGAGGGGCAGCTTCGCGGCCCATCCTTTTTGCATAAAGCCTAAGCAGAAAGAGTGATGTATAATCTAAAATAATGGAAAAATATCTGCTTTTCGAGGTAGTTGGAGACCCTAGCAAGGATTTGGCGGGGACGGCCGTGGTGTCAAATCTTGCCCTAAAATATCCGGATCGAAAAATTATCGTTACCACTCTCTTCCCCGAAGTTTGGTTGCATCATCCGAGTGTATTCCGGGTATATAAATTAGGTAATACTCAATATTTTTTTGACGATTACATCGAAAAAAAGGACACTTTAATTTTCCGGCTTGATCCATTTTTAACCGAAAACTTTATTTATCGCCGAAAACATATTATTGAGATCTGGTCAGACCTCTGCAATGTTCCTTACGAAATTAAAATCCCTCAAATTTACTTCACTGCTCGCGAACGGGAGGCTACAGAAAAAATGACTAAGCGACCAAAGCCTTTATTTTTCTTTGAAACTAGAGCCTTGCTTAATACTCCACCTTTTGATATTTGGAAAGCTGTACCAAAAATTAATTCCCTTCCCTTCTCGACCATCATGGCAGTGGTGACTGCGATGCAAAAAGAAGGGTTTCATCCGATACACATTAAGCGTCTAGATGAGCCGGAGCTAAGCGGTATTGAGTGGATTAATCTCCCAATTCGTCAACTACTTTGCGCCGTAAAGCTTGGTGCGGAAAATCTTTTCCTTAATTCCTTTATGATGCAGGCCGCCGCCGCAGATATGGCGGCGGCTACTATAATTTCTGATCCGGCCGACTGGCGAGTCTGGGGTTATGAAAATTTAGACCATCTCTCTACTTCCTCGTCTGCCGATATTATTCAAAATCTTATCCCGTGAAAACACTCTCAGAAAAACCGAAAATTATTTTTAATATCGCTGGCGGCTTTGGTAAGAATATTGCCGCTTCAGCGGTAGTGCGACTGCTTTCGGAAAAATATCCCCATCATTCCATGATCGTCACTTCTCCATACAAAGATGCCTGGGCTAATAACCCATACGTTGAGAAGGTGGTGGATTTGGAAAAAACTCCGGAGTTTTTTGAAACCTATCTAAAATCCGGTGAGAATATCCTTTTCCTGCAAGATCCTTATAACACTGAAGATTTTGTATACAAAAGAAAACACTTGATCGAAATTTGGTGTGATATCTGCGGCATAAAATATGATGGCAGTATGCCTCAACTTTTCTTTACGGAAAAAGAACGTGAAAAAGTAAAAGCGGCATTGCCTCAAGACAAGCCACTCTTTATTATTCAAACTAGCGGAGGCTATATAAACCAGTCTTATCCTATTTCGTGGGCTAGAGATTTGCCTCTCGGTACGGCACAGGAGATCGTCAACCGGATGAGAAATGAAGGCTACGAGGTTATTCATATTCGGCGCGAAAATCAATATGGTTTGGAGGGAGCAATTCGACCGCCACTTGATAGTCTGCGAGAATTTCTGTGTGCTCTCCAATTCACAGATAGGCGTCTTTTGATTGACTCTGCCCCCGAGCATGCGGCCGCCGCTTTAGCTCTTTCTTCTACTGTAGTTTGGATCGTCAACTCGCCGAACGTTTTTGGTTATAAAATGCATCACAATATTTTGCCGCAGATCGAAGAAAAATTCCGCCACAATCCCGACGCTTATCTGGATAGATACAATATCTGGGGTACTCTGCACGAGCATCCCTATGATACGGATCAGATTTTTAATGTGGAAGAGATTATAAAAACTCTTTTAGAATAGTCAGTATTTGGATAAATCTTGATAGATGTTTTTCATCTTCTCGGCCGCCGATTTCCAAGAATAGCGGCGGCATATTTCAAGGCCTTTTTCGATTCGGATTCTTTTATCTTCAGCCGGTAGTGAGAGAAGGTTGAGTAGAGCTCGTTCAATTGATCCTTTAGTGGTGCCGCAATTAATAGCGATTTCCTCAGAGAGGAAATCGCTCATCCCATCCACAAAAGAAGAAAGTAAAATTGATTTTGAAGCGAGAGCTTCCAGCGCCACTATTCCAAATGGCTCATGAATGGAGGGCATGATAACTGCATCGGCCGCGCACATGGCATTAATCTTGTCTTGCCCGTAAAGTGGCCCTATGTAATGAACGTTTGATTCGTTTTTAACTTTCTCTAGCATGCGCTGAAAGACTTGGGCTTCGCCTCCATTATCCGCTCCGATAAATATAAGATCAATACCATCTGGAATTCTGGCTTCGCATAGCGCCATTACCCCCTTCATCAAAGCTAGCCGACCAATATATATGAGTTTGATTCTGCCGGTTCCCGGAAGTTTAAAAGGAGCAAGCGACTGCCACTCAGAAAGTTCAATACCATTCGGAACTACTTCTGACTTCTGCTCAAAGTTTTCCGCACCTTTAAATCTGTTTCTGTATCCTTCAGATACGTGAATAATCTTTTTGGCTTTGCGAAGTCCGTAGAGTTCAATTTCGCAGTGAGTTTTGTGGAGCCAGGCGCCGTCAACCGTTTGAGAATTATGAGAATATGTGATGCCAGATTTTTCTAAGAGGTTAATGGAAAGATTCATTGTTACCACAAGTGGCACTTTGAAGAAATCGGCAGTATAAGCACCGGCAAGATAGGTGGACCAATCGTAAGCATGGACAATATCGGGTTTTGGCTTTTCTATTCCAGCAGCGAAATAAGCAATTTGGCCGGCAATGGTTGTGATAGAGCCATGTTGAATAGCCGGCATGGGGTTATAAACGCTGGTGTAGTTCGGCCAGCCGTTATCCTCCGGCTGGCCGATAATATCAAAATCAAAATCTTTCTCCAGATTTTCCATCATGTGCTTCAGTTGCACCCCAAGACCACCAACTGGATTTTTAATCTTGTCTGGAACGATGATTTGAATACGCTTTTTCATTTTTCTTTTTTTCTATTGAAGAATCGTTAATAACTTCATCATAAACCGATTTCATCTTTCTAGCTGCATTCTCCCAGCTATATTCACGACAGATTTCTAATCCTTTCTCAATTCGTCGATTTTTTTCAACTTCACTCATTTCTACCAATTTCTTTAAACCTTTTTCAATTGATTCTTTAGTGGTGCCGCAATTAATAGCCACATGATCAGTCAGAAAATCGCTCATGCCGTCCACAAACGATGACAGAAGAATGGATCTAGATGCCAGGGCCTCCAGAGCCACAATACCAAAAGGTTCGTGGCGTGACGGCATGATTACTGCATCGGCAGAGCCCAGAGCATCAATTTTTTCTTGATCAAAGAGTGGTCCTATGTAATGAACATTTTTCTCATTCTCCGTCTTTTTTATTATCTCTTGAAAAGTGTCAAACTCACCTCCGGTTTCCGGACTAATAAAGATTAAATCAATCTCTTCAGGAATTTTGGCCTGGCATAGGGGAATTACTCCTTTCATAATGGCGGGTCTTCCGAGAAAGACTACTTTTAGCTTAGCGTGGCCGGGCAATTTTTTTGGCTTAAATTTCTGCCATGCCATAAGGTCTATACCATTCGGTACTACCACCGTCTTCTTATCGAATTCGGCAATATGTTTGAATCTTTTCCTGTAACCGTTAGAAACATGAACTATTTTTTTAGCTTTGCGCAAGCCAAGTAATTCTATTTCACAATGTGTCCTATGGAGCCAATACCCGTCCCAAGCCCCAAAATCTTTGGCAAAGATAACCCCGATAGTTTCAAGCATAATAACTGATAAATTCATCGAAACAACTAGAGGTACATTAAAATGCTCGGCAGTATAAACACCCGCTAGGTAGGTCGACCAGTCCTGAGCATGAACTAAATCAGGTTTTGGTAGTTTTTCCGCCACGGCAAAATAAGCAATTTGGCTCGCTAAAGTTGTGAGAGCACTATGGGGGATTTTTGGTAGGGGGTTTTTTACTCCGATATAATTAGCGGGCGGATCATCTTCCGGATAGCCAATTAGATCAAAATGGAAATCTTTTTCTAAAGCTTCGGTTAAATGTGAGACTTGGATACCCATTCCACCCACCGGTTTCTTTATCCTGTCAGGCGCTATCATTAGAATTCTCTTCTTGCTCATCAGTAAATAATAACAAAAAGCCGCTCTCCGACATACTGGACATAATGTCTGTTGGTTGGCGGCTTCTCTTATCTACCAGAAGCTAATCTTCTCGGGAGAAATTGATTACTAATTAGGGGCGGCTTCAGTACTAGAACTACTATCTACTGGAGCTGGAGGCGAGGGCTCAATTATATTTCCGGTAGATGTGCCTGATATAGGAGAAGGAGGTGAAACTTCAGGAGTCGAAGAAGCGCTCGCACTATCATTATTAGTCGAACTCGCGCTTCCACCACCATCCGGCACTACCACTGTATTGTTATTTGAATCCACTGTAATGATGTTGCCTGAAGTCAGGGATATAGAAGTAGCATCTTCACACTTTCCTGGAGTAATCTTTGTAGTGCCGGCATTCACATCAAGAACAATTAAACAACCCTCCTTGCCTTGCTGGTCATAGACCGTAATGCCGGTCGGATGAGTTGGTGAGCCGACAGTAAGATGCTCCACAAACACGTTCTTCAAATAAGCAATGCCATCTACTATCTCAGCGCCAAAGGACTGGAGGGCGCTGATAATAGAGTCGCCTACGGCGACTCCCCCTCCAAGCTTAGTCAGTGATTCAATAGAAGAGACTCTAATCTCCAGATTCTTCATAGCTTCTGTAGTGGAAGCGTTTTGATTGTCCAGTTTCTTTGAGAGAGCTTGGATGCCGACCAGAGCAACACCAGCTGGGTCAATGGAAGAGATACTCTTGTCAGAGCCACCAAGGTGGAACTTCTCATAGAAGTCCTGGGCTACCGGACCGATGTGGGTGGTATCTGCATTCTCAACCTTGTAATTCCACTGTTGAATGTTTAGTTGATTGATTTTAGAGAGAATATCGTCAGAGTTTAAGTCAGTGAAGTTCTCCTTGAGGTTCCTATCTGAGGCGTTAGTCCAGGTGCCTCCAGCGGTAAGTTTAGCACCGGACGAGTCGATAATGGCGTCAGTAGTTGAAGCGCTGCCTCGAATAGCAAGGTTTCCTGTGCAGGAGATGAGGACGGAAGCTGATTGGATTGGACCGAGCCGGGTACTGAAATTGTCACAATTAGTTAAAACTGAACCAAAAGCGGAGGCTTGAAGACCAAAAACCGAATTAAAATATCCGCCAACCGAAGAGCAATCACCACATGCTTTGCTTTCATTGCCAAAGGCTGAACTCCTCACACCCATGCTACATGAATGATTCCCAAAGACAGCGCTGTAATTTCCGGCGGCGGTACTACTTTTACCAAATGCCGCCCCATAACAACCACTTGCAGTATTATTATATCCAAAAGCAGAACTAGCTCGACCACAAGCGAAATTTCCATTACCAATAGCGGAAGCGTAATTGTTAAGACAGGCGGCGTTGCCTAAACCTATTGCAGTCCCATAATTTCCACTAACTGTATTATGTGTGCCTACAGCCACACTATTGGCGCCACCGGCGCTATTGTAACCTCCAAAAACATATGAATTACCGGTAGAAGTATTACAAAATCCAAAAGCAGCACTATAGGCTCCACTGGCGGTATTACAAAATCCAAATGCGGATCCCTTTGGACCACTGGTGGTGTTTTGATAGCCGAAAGCCTGACCTGTTGGGCCGGAAACCGTATTTGAAGTTCCAAAGGCTTCACTATAGAGACCGCTGAGAGTATTACCATCTCCAAATCCCATAGAGCCGCAACAAACATTATTATAAAGACCAAAAGCCTGACTATAATTATCATTGACGGTATTAAGATATCCAGATGCTGTAACAGATCTTCCGTTAAGAGTATTTTTTGCCCCTATTGCGAGCATATAGGTACTAAAGCTCGAGTTGGTCGCAACATTACAATAACCTACAGCGGTGCTATTAACACTATCCACAGAATTATGATAACCGAGAGTGCTAACGGCAAATCCCGAGGAAAGATTCCCATTCCCCACCTCAATCGGATCTAGATTATTGACGCTTGCGCCAACTGGCGTGCCATTGACGCAGAAGCCACCGGCGCCACTGGTCACAAAATTTACTCCGTCGGGACTGATTTGAAGTTTGTTAGAATTGTCGGGTCCGATCTCTACAGAATGATTTATGGAATTAATTATGTGTGAACCAAAGGCGGAACTATAGCAACTACTAACCGTATTGTTAAAACCTACAGCCGTGCTGTCATAATTATAAGCACTTACTGAATTAAGAAAGCCAAAGGCCGAACTTCCACTTGCACATTCCTGGATAACATTGGCGGTACCAAAAGCTTGACTAACATCCCCGCAGGCAACATTACAAGCCCCAAATGCAGAGCTACTGTATCCCCCTGCCACATTACGGTAGCCAAAGGCTGATGATCCGCAACTATTATAGGAGCCGCTATTAGAGTTAACAATATTGTGGTATCCAATGGCGGAAGAAAAAATAGAATTAGAATCGACCGTGTTGATCTTTCCCACTTCAATCGGGTCAAGATTATTTACACTTCCGCCACCACCCAGTAAAGATGTGCAGCTTCCGCCGCAGACATAATAAAGACCGCCGTGAGAATCAATCTGAATTTTATATCCAGCAATGCCGACTTCAACTACATTACTATCATTAGTCTGTACATTTAAACCAAAAACCGCTGAATCATAGCCAGCTACATTATTATAGTTTCCAAACGCCGCTGAAGCATATGCACCCGGATTAATGCAATTTCTATAACCCGAAGCTGTACTTCTCGCATCACAGACATAATTGTATCCTCCTATAGCAATCGAGTGAGCGCAGCGAGCAATATTTCCATATCCAATAGCTGTACTGAAATAAACAGAAGAAGCAGTATTGCAAAATCCCAGAGCTGTTGCTTGACAAGTAAAATAGCCAGAACCACTTCGCGTACAGGCGAGGTTGCAATATCCTACCGCAATCGGATTTAGGTTATTAACGCTGCTGCCTCCGCCACTTAACAGATTGGTACAGTTACCGCAGGCATTATAGATTAGGCCATATCCTCCGATTTGTAGTTTGTATCCTCCAATTCCAATTTCAGTAACGCAATTATCGGAGGTATAGAGACAGGAACCAAACGCCGCACTACAGCGGCCAAACACTGCGTTGTTATTACCAACGGCTATACCAAAACAGGAGCTGGCATAATTATCATTCCCAAGGGCGACCGTCCCCATATACCCGCCAATATTGTGATGCCCCAAAATTGTTGAACAATCAGCCAGAGCTAGGTTTAAATATCCGAGGGCGGTGGAATAATTACCGCTTACAGTATTGCTTTCCCCTATCGCAGTAGAATGATAACCTCCGATATTGTGATATCCGATCGCTGTGGCATTGAGGTCAGTGGCTTGATTTAGATAACCTAAAGCAGTGGCATAGTTGCCAGTAACAGTGTTTAAACCACCTATAGCACTACTGCTATAACCTCCCGCCACATTGCAAAAACCAAAGGCAGCAGCTTTTATAACGGGGGTATGGGCAGCGGGGTGAGCAACGTGTAACTGAACATAGCCACCAATTTCAGTGCCGAAATAGTCACCTAATGAACCATGATAGTTTACAACAGTGTTTACACCGTTATAAGTAGCAGAATCAACCGTAATAATGCCATCTGTTTGATAAGAATTATTGAAATTATAGAAAGAATAAGTCGTCGAAGTAGCCACTATATTCGCATTATCATGAAAAATGCAGGCGCAGGAAGATCCTGGGGATAGATAGATTGGGGCGTTATGAATGCCATCGGTAATGCGTGCCTGGTTGCTGTAAGAATTAAACCGATGATCAAGACAAAATGCTGTGTAGCCACCCACATCTCCTATAACTGAAGTAACTTGACGCTGAACCGTTGATTCATTATTACCATAATTCAATTGGCCTCTACAAAACTCATCGCTCAGAGCAAAATCTGCAGTCTGATCCCCAGAAATATAAAAAGTGTTCGAAGAAGTTGAATTGGTGAAAGTAAAACATTCAAGACTGGAGAAACCTGGGAAAATAGCCGTACCTCCAACAATATTTTTATAACCGGAAGCAGAGTTACCTATACCTGTAACGCTATTTTTGTAGCCAAAAGCATTTGCATAATTTCCACTTGCTGAATTTGCGTATCCGACTTGGATTGGATTGAGATTATTTATGTCATTTCCAAACGAGGAATTTATCGTTGATTGAATCTCATAGCGCGACGGAATTTCTAAATTACCTAAAGGCCCAGCGTAGCCAATTGTGCCGTTGGAAACCCCGGCTGTTGGAGGAAGATTTTTTAAAGTGTAGATCTCAGCTTCAAGTTTGTCATTCAATGCTTGAAGTTTTTGATTAAGAAGCGTTTCGCTTACTCCATTGTTGATGATGGTCGTATTTGAATTATTGGTAGAAGAATTTTTTGGCGGCGGAAGAGAGGAAGAAATATTATCGATAATAGTGGTGTTGTTGGTCTTCTTCGGCGGCGTGGCTCCTGTGGGAGTGACTTTAATTGTTGTGGAAGTGGGGGTCGGGAATTTAAAGAGAGCAAGGAATGAATTAAAAAAGGAGGAGATTGAGTCAAGGACAGAAGCTCCGAGAGAGGAGTAGCTATTAACTATTGCACCTGGAATAGAAGTATAGGCAGCCGCTACCTGCTTTGCTGACGAGATAAGAATATTATTTGTATTAAAAGCCAGCCGACCATTTTTTAGATCCAGGGAAGAATTGGAGCTTCGTTTGAGCGGAGTTGGCACAGAATCCTCTTTGGCAAAAACAACCTCTCCGGATAGAGCGGTTTTAACGGATATGGCGAGAACTAGAAGATAGAGAGTCGGCCTAAAAAAAAGACGTTTCATTAACAAAAACTTAGATTGTATCCCTCGGAGATAATTTTAGCATGGAGAAGGGGGCAGTCAAGGGAAAGCAAATCTTTAAATCAGGCCCAAGAATGGCCGTTTTTAGCTAGCCCTCAAATATCTAAGTATAATAGCAGGTCTAGAGATCGGATCTCTCAATTACTTAGTAAATTCTTTCCAGAAATTGAGTTTATCTAGACCGGAGGCGAAACTACCCAAAACCTTTGGCCATTGAGGTTCAATTGGTTCTACCTTACTGCGAATATCGTGAAGTCCTTTAAAGCCGTGTACTGAATCATCTTCCCAGGTAACCTGCTTTACATCATTAAAGTTATGTTCAAATGGTTTCTCTTCCAGAAACTGGTAGATCTTATCCATCGCCTTTTGAGGCTCGCGAGTCAGCTCTTCAAACTCCACAAAATGCATCCGGTCAAGATAACCGCGACCAACAGCATCGCGAATCCGACTGTAAGCAAGGCCTACCGGCTGATCTACCTGCATCCAGACGTCGGTGCGCCCTTCAACTGTTTGAAATTTAAAATAGTTGGCACTCTCCTGCCCTACTTGAGTGGTCTTAGCGTTAGCTCGCCAAAGTTTTTCAAAGCTTGCTAAAACATCGCGAATGTCACGAACTGGCACTAGAATTTTAGCTCGGCGACCCAGAACCGCTTCAGCCATCTCAATCAGCGAAAGCCAGCCTCGACATTTATCAAAGACGACAGGTTTTTCTACATCATCATAATAACTTTCGAGAATGCCGCGCAAAACCCTTAGGAGCGCGGCATCATTCGGGGCCGCCTTAAACTCCACCAGATTGTGCCACTGATTACGCACGCCGAACATCACATCCATGATGCCGCTAGTACCGGTGGTATGAAAACGTGGGTTCTGTGCCAGAATGTTCGCTAGCAAAGTTGAGCCTGATCGTGGCAATCCTGAAATGAAATGATAGGTTCGCTTCATTGGCGCAATTATAGCAGAGTCTTATTGGAGAACATGGACTGGAACTTCTTCGGGGTGGACGGGATTAGTGCCAGAAATTGCGGGTAAAGATTTGTCTACCACTTGTCTATAGATTAAAAGGAGAGAAATGAATGTCAGAGGAACAGTAACAAATAAACCAACTCCTAAACAGATAGCCCCTAAGATATTAATACCTGCTGAAGTAAGAAAGAAAAGAAAAAGTTCGGTAGTTAAGTGTCTGGTATTTTGCCAACTTCCCTTAATGGCCTGAACCGGACCCATATTTTCATCTACAATCAGAAAAAGGACAAAACATAATCTGATGCCGACAATTAAAGCGATTATAATAAAAATGGCCGCCAGAATTAATCCGACGGCTAAATTAATACCGGCTATTTTTACTAAAGCGAAAATCAAACCAAATCCGACAATAGCGATTGCTCCGAGGATAATTCCACAAAGAATACCTCCGCCGATGAAACGCCAAAAATAATTGGTGTAGGATAGTAATTCCTTAATTTTCGGTTTCTCCCCATCTATTAGGCGGAGGCCGAGTTTAATGAAACCGATATGGACTAAGACACTTAAAATGGAGACAGCGATGGCACAGAAAGCAAAAAGTAAGGCGGTGGAAGTATCAGAGGTGTGGCTACCGTTGTTTAAATAATTGGAAATAATGGAGAGACCAAGACCGATCAAACAAGCCCGCAACATTAGACCAAAATTATCCATGGTCATTTTCCAACCTTTGCTAAAAATTTCTCCTATTTTAAAGGGGTGCATAAATGATAAAAGTGGCTACCTCTTGCGATTTTGCCATTTTTCAAGGGTTACTAATAATGGGCTGCCTAAGAAAATAGAAGAATAGGTACCAGCGATGATTCCAACCAGCATTACCAAGGCGAAATTGCGAGTGGCTTCGGCTCCCAAAAAATAAAGCACGATTAAAGAGAGAACGACAGTCAATGAAGTATTAATGGAGCGAGTGAAAGTCTGACTGACGCTCATGCCAACAATTTCTTCAAATGATTTTCGCGGGCCACCTTCGCCGTTGTGTTTAAGATTTTCACGGGTTCGGTCAAAAACTACAATTGTATCGTGAACGGAGAATCCAAGAATAACTAAAATAGCGGTGACGAAGAGGGTGTCCACCTCAAAGCCGGCGAAATGACCCAGAATACTGAAGAATCCCGTCGGCACAATAACGTCGTGAACTAAGGCGACAACGGCCACCAAGCCGTATTTCCATGAGGAGACGGGCTCCGAAACCTTCCGAAAAGCGAAAGTAATAAAAAGGACGATAGCAATAATGACCAGAATAATTGAAAGAATTGCCTTGCCTCGAAGTTCATCGCCGAGGATTGGACCAATAGTATTGAATTGTTTGACACTCATGTTGGCCTGATTATTGAGAGACATGGTTGAGACAACAGTTTGTCGCTCGGCTTCGGAAAGAGTGCGCGTACGCAAAATATAACCGTCATTGCCTACCGGACGTATGGAATACTGACCGAGATTAAGCTGGTTAAGTACAGTTTGGATAGAAGGCATGTCCGGTCGAGCGCTCGTGTATGAGACTTCTAAAAGAGATCCGCCGGTAAAATCAATACCGAAATTCAGACTCCAAAATAATAGAGATAAGATTGAAAGGCCGACTAAAGCACCGGAGATCCAATAAAATATTTTTCTGTATTTGATGACGAACATGTTTTTAGTGTTAAAAGTTAAAGGTTGTTAGAGGGCGGCAAATTTTTCGATTTCCCAAAAGACCGATGAAAAAGGAAATCGGAAAGTTTGCCGCCTTCTTTCGGTCCTATGGCGATTAAGAAAGTTCTGGAAACTGTAATAGCGGTGAACATACTAACAATAACACCAATGAAGAAAACTAGAGCAAAGCCTTTCACTAAAGCGGAGGTGGCAAAATAATAAAGAATCAGGCCGGTAATAATGCTGGAGAGATTACTATCTCGAATGGAAAGCCAAGCTCGTTTAAAACCTTCTCTAATTCCCTCTTCCAAACTCAAGCCACGGCGAAATTCTTCTTTCATTCGTTCAAAGATCAAAATGTTAGCATCCACCGCCATACCAATTGAGAGAATGAAGCCGGCCAAACCTGCTGAAGTCAGCACTACTGGAATTAATTTAAAAATCGTGAGCATGATCAAGGTGTACATACCGAGAGAAACGACGGCCAAAAGTCCTGGCAACCGATACCAAAGAATTAGAAAGAGCGCCACAATGATAAAGCCCCAGATACCGGCATTGATGCTTTTGGCCAGAGCATCGGCGCCCAAAGAGGCGCCGATGCTCTCTGTCCCGATCAAAGAAATTGGAACCGGCAGGGCCCCGTAATTAAGATTGCGCACCAAGTCCTGAGCTTGCTGGCGAGTGAAGTTGCCGGAGATTTGAGCTTGCCCCGTTAAGATCGGTTCATTAACAACTGGAGTAGAAATTGGCTGATTATCCAAAAAGATGCCAACAATGTTTCCGACATTGGCCTTGGTAATATCGGCGAATAATTGCTTTCCTTCCGAATTAAAAGTCAGTCCGACCAGCGGCTGATTGGTCTGGGGATTAAATTCCAGAGTGGCTTTCTGCAAATATTGTCCGGTTAATTTAGTATCTTCGAATTGAGAATTGACAGTAGAGGTACTGGATAAATCCAAATTCGAAGGAGTGCTTGAGCCCGTACCTTTATAAATCTTGAATTGCAAAGTTGGAGTCTGGCCGATTAATTGAATGGCCTGATTAATATCGGTGACGCCTGGCAATTCAACAATTAACTTCTCTACTTTCTGGCCATTGATGGTCGCTTCTTCGGTCTGAACGAGCGGTTCGGAGACGCCAAAGATATTAATACGTCGTTCAATAACAGTTCTGAGCGTGCTCATAGCTCCCCGAATGTCTCCATCCTGGACTTTTGAAACATCTGCCTGATATTCCAAATGTGTTCCGCCGTTTAGGTCTAACCCTAGCTTAAACGGATAACTGGAGCCTGGCTGCTGGGTAAAATAAATAAAAAGCCCGAGTAAAGCTCCGGCAATTAAAAGTGTCACCGCCGCAATCCGAATTCGTATCATAGGCCTAATTATATGGATTTTTCAGAATTTTACCAGTTAAAATAAAAACACCATGATCTTGCGATATGGTGTCAAAGTTTCAGATGTTGAGAGCTTTCAAACGCTGGTTCTCTAAACCGTCACTTTCGGCATGCTTGATGGCCAGAAACTTGTGCCCTTCAGCTATAGCGCGATGAACGCGGGTGAGAATCTTATTATCCGTCATTCGAGTTCTGTTCAAGATCTTTTCCAAATTGTATAAAGATGATCTCACAAAAGGAAGATCGGATGCAATTATCATGGCTCGAATTTGTTGACTTAAAAGTAGAAGTCGGGCGCCAGCTTTATTTTTCCCTTTGGCTCTTTTTAAACCTTCGTCGAGAAGTGCGCTGGCCTTATTGGCATCATCTGGATTTCCAGGTTCTACCACTATATCCATCAGGCCAACGGCAGCCACTTCAAAATCGCTGGCTTGCCAATCATCTTTTGGCAGCATAATGGCACTAATCAGGGATTGTTCGCCATCAACTTTGGCCTGCTCCAACAAATTCTGCCATTTGCTCCTTAAGATCTTGTTGTCTGTCATCTTTAGGGCCGCCTTGGCAGTGTTGATGATGTCATGACAAGTACTGACAAGCTGTAAATGAGCCTCCTTGTGTTTGCCCTTTCTGATGAGCTCGTCACGTTCTTTCAACGAGCTTATGAAAAGTCGCTGTTTTTGAATGGGTGTCGTGCCCCTCCACGCTAAATCGTGTGTATTCATGTTTCTAAATATAGCTTAAAGGTAAAAATCAGTTCGTCAACCTTTTAGTTGACACCCCAACAACTTCTGATAAGGTTTTGACAGAACAATAAAAAGAAAGGAGTTTTCTGAAAAAACTGATCTTTGTCGTTGCGTGCGACTTGAGTAAGAGAAATAATCACGTCGTAGTGGGTTTAGAAACCCAAACTGCATGCAATCTAGCCATCTCTCTTCAAAATCGCTTCGGGGATACAGCCGTGATTCTGGCTTCAGCGGGAAACGCAGGCAAAAAATGGGATAATCGACTTATGTCTCTGGTGATAAAGGACTATCTTAAATCCAAAATTCCTCACCGTCCCGTAATTGCCTTGGCTGCTGATGCATTTAATACCGACGGTGAAATTCGGGCTTTGCGAGATTATCTTTGCACCCATCGAGAATTCCGAGAAATCGTTGTGGCCGTAAAATGGTGGCATGCCCCTCGGGTTTGGCTTTTGATGAAATACCGCTTCTGGGAAGCTGGTATAAAAGTCAAAATACATATTCCTTGGTGCCGTTCTTTTGCAAAACCGACTGCCTGGTTCAAGGAATGGTTTGGGGCAATTCCTCTCACCCTTTGCCGCTTGCTGAGCGAACTTAATCGCAAGCCTTTGCAAATTAACTAGGTTTCGTTCCTTTTGGTAACCCAAAAGGAATTTTTATTTTACATACTTCGCGTACCTACCTTCCAATTTGGTGAAAGCTTCCAGTGATTCAAATTCATATTGATAGCCATACATTTTAGTAATCTTGGACCCGTCAACGGCGATCGGATATGAATATGATTTCCAGCTACCGCGAGCGGTCGGAATTTTGCCGCGAGACAAGTGCCAGGCCCAAAAGTAAGCCAGCCGAATCATTTGAGGAGTAACTGAAAGAGTTTTCTTTCCAACCGCTCGGGCCATATCTTTAGCTCGCACTACTTCCCCCGGCGGGCAGATATTGAAAATTTCATATTGGCCGGAAACATCTTCAAAAGTCAGTTTCTTGACAATATCATTGACATCATCTTCGTGGATAAATTGACGCACCCA
Organism: Candidatus Paceibacterota bacterium; assembly: GCA_035652395.1. Lineage (NCBI taxonomy): Bacteria > Bacillati > Minisyncoccota > Minisyncoccota bacterium. Next base: position 15,550 of record DASRDX010000012.1, read on the forward strand.
CTCGCGGGTAGCCGGCACCACTGCTACCAATCTGGAAATAATCCTATATGAAGCTGGTTTTTCGTCTTTTAGCTGGCCGGATAGGGCTGACTGTAAGCCAAAACGTACTCGCATAAAACGGCCTCGCGGGCCGGTGATAGCGGCGGGTCGCAATATAAAGACTTGGGGTAGGGAGACGCCGGTGCTTTTTTTTGCCTCTTCATATTTTTCTTTTAAATGCTCTTCCGTGATTCGTTTTTCCTCGGCGTAAGAATAATCAGTTTTTCTGAATGGATCAGTCTCTTTGAATCGGTAATCAATTTTATTAGTTTTAAAAGCACCATAGGAAGCGACCGTGGAAAAATGGATTAATTTTTTAACCGACGGAGTACCGAAAGCAAAATCAAAAACTTTGTCCGAGGCACCCACGTTCCACTGCCATTGAGTTTTCCGGTCGCCGTACATTTCTCTGATATTCCAAGCGGTATGGATGACAATGTCCGGATTTTTCGCTCTCACTTTTTCCTGCCAATTATCGTTGATTAAATTGGTATGAATGTAAGTTATTTTCGGTTTATCTTTCAGAAATTCCGGAAAAGGCTCCTTGTCTAGGAGGATTAATTCCCTGACATCATCCCGCTCGCTGAATTGATCGGCCAGCATGGCACCCACGTAGCCGGCGGCGCCGGTGATGAAAATAGTCAGATTTTTCATGGAAAAAGTATAGCATGAGGACTGCGCGAAGCGCAGGCCTCTAAAGACCCGATCTTGAAACCAAAGTTTTCAGAGTTTGTAAAATAATTTTAATGTCCAAAATAATGGACCGGTTTTTGACGTAATAAAGATCATAAACTAATCTGATCTTTGTTTCTTCCAAAGATTGCGGCGGCAGATCCTGTTTAATCTGAGCCCAGCCAGATAATCCCGGTTTGATAATACTTCGAATAGTGTAATAAGGAATTTCTTTGGCAAGCTTCAGGCCAAGATCATAAATATCCGGCCTCGGACCGATAAGTGAAATATCGCCAATCAAGACATTCCAAAGTTGAGGTAATTCGTCAATTCTAGTTTTGCGCAAAAACTTTCCAACCCTCGTTACCCGATCATCTTTTTCTACTACCCACATACCGCGGTCACTTGATTTCATGCTGCGAAACTTCAGAAGATTAATTTTCCGGCCCCCCTGCCCGATCCTCTCCTGCACAATAAAGACTGGCCCGCCATCCTCAATCTTAATAGCCACGTAAACAAATGGATAAAAAATTAAGGAAATAAGGCCGAAAATTAGAGAAAGAACGATGTCAAAAAGGCGTTTCAGGGTGTCATATATTAATTTGGAAGAAGTAGAGATATTTTCCAGAAACCAATTGTACTGAAGGAGCGAGTAAGGTACTCGGTCAAAAATATCCTCATAAATCTTGTATTTATCGATAAACCGTATATTGGAAAAAATCAGATTATATAGCCGAGGCAAAAGCGGCTCAATCTTCTTATTACGCAGATCAATAACTACCACTGAGATATTATCTGTATAAATTCTATCCAGAATATCAACCTGAAAATCAATTATCTCGGTTCGGTCGAGATTAATGAATGAGACAAAATAAAGATTGTAACGGTTATTGTTGTTAATCTCTTCTATTAATTCATCCACTTCCGGACCACTACCGATAAGAAGGGCTGGCTCACGATTCTTGAAACCAAGGGTGGAAGCAATCTTGATTCGCCACAGTAAAATCAGACAGAAGGAAATGATGAGATAAATAAAAAGAGTGGTCTTCGGAGTGACTCCGAAGTAAGGAATGAAATAAAAGAACAAAACGGCTACCAAGCTATTAGTGACTTGAGCATTTAAAATGATGTTCGGCAGTTTGCTCTTCAATAAAACCGTGTGCTTTTCATAAAGACCGGAAATGAAAAAGATTACCACCCAAACGAAAAATAGGATGGCGAATGGGAGAAGCAGGTTGAAAAATAATTCCGAGGAAGGAACGGTTAAATAACGCACCGCGAGCGTTAGCCAGAGAGAAATTAAAAAAGCCACGACATCCCCGAGAAAAAGCAGGATTGGCTCATTACGCTGGAAACCGGTCATTGCCGATATGATACAATTTAAATTTCAGCTAAACAACTATGACTGAAATCGGTAAGAAAAAGGTTTTGCTGGTCATCACTAAATCTAATTGGGGCGGTGCCCAGCGCTATGTTTTTGACGTAGCCACTAATTTAAATAAGGAAAAATTTGAAGTGACCGTCGCCTTGGGAGGCGACGGTCCTTTAAAACAGAAATTGGAGCTTGGAGGAATTCGGGTAATTTCTATTCCGCATCTTGGCCGAGATGTTAAAATCACCAATGATTTAAAAGTCTTCTCTACTCTTCGAAAACTGTTTCGGCAAGAAAAGCCGGACATTCTGCACCTGAACAGCTCAAAAATTGGAGCAATGGGATCATTGGTGGGGCGACTGACTGGCATTTCAAAAATTATTTTTACCGCACACGGTTGGGCATTCAATGAAGATCGCAAAGCGCTGTCAAAAGTCTCTATTAGACTGATAGCTTGGTTTACTATTGCTCTTAGTCACCAAACTATTGCTGTTTCAAATAGTGTTGCCGAACGGATTAAAAAATGGCCGGGGGTTGGTTCCAAAATGACAGTGATTTCAAACGGTATTAATTTAGATTTGAAAACCGAAAATGAGGCTCGGCAGATTCTTTTCGGCGACCAAATTCCTCAAAAAACCCTTATTTTAGGCACTATTGGAGAACTTCATCCGGTCAAAGGACATCGATATTTAATAGAGGCCTTAGCCGACCTGAATGACTTTGATTATATTTGCACCATTATCGGCGAAGGCGAAGAGAGAAAGAGTTTAGAGGAGTTAATTAGAGTTAAACGACTTGAAAATAAAGTCTATTTATTCGGACATATCGATCAGGCAGGCAGTCTTTTAAAGTCTTTTGATATATTTTTGTTACCTTCATTGTCAGAGGCATTGGGATATGCGGTGCTGGAGGCCGGCGCAGCCGGCCTCCCCGTTATTGCCTCCCGCGTCGGCGGCATTCCGGAAATTATCGCAAATCTTAAAAGTGGTCTTCTGGTTACCCCGCGGCGGCCAAACGAAATTAAAAACGCCCTAATTTACTTAATTGATCATCCGGAAGAAATGAAATCCTTCGGTAAGAATCTAAAACAAACCGTGGAAGAAAAATTCAGTTTAAAGCAGATGATTTCAGAGACAGAAAAGTTATATTCCTAAAAACTCATTTTTGACCACGTCTCGGTGAGCAGCCCGAGCATAGCGGCGCATGCCCATTAGGATTCCGAGTCCGATGAACTCGGTTAAAAGATGTGAGCCACCATAACTCATGAAGGGCAGCGTGACACCGGTAACCGGCAGCAAGCCCATGTTCATGCCCATATTTACAATGATATGACTCATGAAAAAAATGGATAATCCGATACCGAAAAGTACTTCAAAGTTGCTGGCCCCCCGAGTGGCATCTCGCAAGATTCGCCAGATAACAATACCGAAAAGCAAAAATAGAATCAGAACGCCGATGAAGCCCCACTCTTCGGCATAAGCGGCAAAAATAAAGTCAGTTTGATACTCCGGCAGAAAGTTCAATCTGGATTGGGTGCCGTAGCCAATGCCCTTCCCCAAAAGCCGGCCGGAACCGACGGTAATAGTTGATTGATAAGCATTGTAGCCGGAGCCGGATAGATTGGTAACCGGATGAATAAAATTTAGAATTCGATCTTTTTGGTATGGTTTAAATACATAATGCCAGAGCCCAAACGAAGCCACTGCTCCGATTAGAAAAACGGCTAAGAGGTGTTTCTTAGAAATACCGGAGACTAAGACCATGCCAAACCAAATTAAGAAAATAATAATGGCCGAACCAAAGTCCGGTTGAATCAGAATTAAGGCGAAAATAATAAAAGCGTAGAGTCCCGAAACTAAAATATGCCGGATATTGGCAATCTCTACATGGCGTCGGGAAAAATATTTGGCCAAGACCATGATTAAGATCAGCTTGACGGGATCTGCCGGCTGAAAGGAAAAACCACCGAAATTAAACCAGCTCTTCGCTCCCTTCGAAACATGGCCAACACTAAATAATAAAATCAAAAGAAAGCACGAGAATAAAAATAAACCGACAATCACGCCGGTTCTTTTTAAAAATCTAAAGTCGATAAAGCTGCAGATAAAAAAGATTGCCACCGATATCAGGATCCAAATCAATTGTTTCAGAAAGAGTTGGTTCTCGCCGGTAAAAGAGTTCATGGTAATCAGTCCGGCAGCTAAAATGGGCAGGAGCGACAAAAGGAGAACCCAGTCTATCCGTAAGTTATTTTTACCCATTATTTATTTGGAATGTAATCTGCTAGAGGAATATTAGGCACAACATCGATCCTGGAAACCGGAGCGCTAAATGGGGCGGTCCAAGTAAAAACAAGTGGAGCGCTCTGGCTTCTTCCCAAGGAATCTACTACGGTTCGTGATGCCGCTAACAAACTATTATTGGCGTCATAGATAAGAGCGATGACCTCAATATTTTTCAGATCATAAGGGGTAGGATTTTGAAGAGAGGCTTCAAGATGAGGAGCGGTATCGGTGGCCGTTAAATTTTCGTTTAAAACCTTCAAAATAGGGACGCTACTCGAGGCTTTTCGCCAGACTGGATAATTTTCAAATTGAAAAGCTACTTTGGCCGGGATTCGGTTGCCGGTATCGAGGGGGCCGACGAAAATTGGAAAAATCATATTGGGCGGCACAAAAGTTGCTCCATATTTTTCGGCAATTAAGGCATCGTGAGAATCGTAGATTTTAAAACTGTACGGAACGTTTTGAGCCAAGAGAGTGGCGTTTGGGTTTTCGATATTAGCCACGGCGCTAAAACTGCCTGGAGCAATCTGAAAAATGCGAGCGTAAAGAACGATTGGAATTAGGCTGTCGGCCTGACAGATCTTCTGGCAGACTCCCCCGCAATCTATACCGGCCTCGTTTTGGTTCTGCTTACCGTCAAAACAGCTCGGTTTTTTGTCCAGGAAAATTTTATAAACCGGATAAGCGGCCAAGACAATGGCAATCAGAATGATTGAAGAAATGTATTTAACTTGTTGGCGAGCGCCCCAGGCTGACATGAGAATATTGTATCAGAAAAACGGCCGCTTCCTTTGGGAGCGGCCGTTTTGTAAAAAATAAAAAGTCCAGTTTTGTGTTTTGGCGGCTAGCTACTCTCGCCCCAGAGGACTACCATCGCTGCTAGAAGGCTTAACTTCTGTGTTCGGAATGAGCTGAAACGCGAATGCTTGGAGCGTTTCAGAGCCGGAGGCGCGACCGGCGCCGAGGCGGGGTCGCACAAAAATTCAGCAGAATTTTATGTGTGACCAGGTGTGACTTTAATAGAAATAAAAATTCAGTTATAAGTTTTGGCGGCTAGCTACTCTCGCCCCAGAGGACTACCATCGCTGCTAGAAGGCTTAACTTCTGTGTTCGGAATGAGAACAGGTGTTGCCCTTCCGCCGAACCACCAAAACTTATAACTGAATTTCAAATAAGCAAAATGACTTTCAAATTTCCTAATGGGATCGATGCATTAGTACTCCTCGGCTTAACACATTACTGCGCTTACACCTAGAGCCTATCAACCAGATAATCTATCTGGGATCTCAAATGATTCCTAATCTTGAAGTTGGCTTCACTCTTAGATGCTTTCAGAGTTTATCCATGCCCGACTTAGCTACTCTGCGGTGCCCTTGGCAGGACAGCAGACACACCAGAGGTCAGTTCACTCCGGTCCTCTCGTACTAGGAGCAAATCTTCTCAAGAATCAACGCCTGCAGTAGATAGGAGACCAACCTGTCTCACGCATGTTATCAACACATTACTGTGTGCATGGACTATAGCTTCATCTTTTCAATTTATTGAATTCAGATGGTTGACGTGTAGTCTCTACGGGTGGTTTGTGAGCTCTATAGAGGCTCACAATCTTCCCTAGGTGTCATCCTCCGAATAATTCGTAAGGACTTCACCGATATTAGTCAACTTCAATCTCGCCTACTTTCGCAGGCGGACCGCCGTGATTCAGATCAACAGAAAGTGCGCGGGGACTCGCACTCATATTTCTCGACGGATTCAGACGGCACAAGAGTCAAAAATATTGACTTCTGTACGGTCTGAACCCAGCTCGCGTAACTTTTTAATTGGCGAACAGCCAAACCCTTGGGACCTTCTCCAGCCCCAGGATAAGTTGAGCCGACATCGAGGTGCCGAACTGTGCCGTCGCTCTGGACGCTTAGGCACAACCAGCCTGTTATCCCCGGAGTAGCTTTTGTCAGATAATCTTCCGCAGCATCTAATGCCTACGGTCGGTTCACTTAGTTCTGCTTTCGCATCTGCTCGACACTTACGTCTTGCAGTTAAGCCAGCTTATGCCTATACACTATCGGCACGGTTTCCATTCGCGCCTAGCTGACCTTGATAAACTCCTCCGTTACTTTTTAGGAGGATAGCGCCCCACTAAAACTACCCACCAGATACTGTTTCCCGCCGTTTTTGCCGTCGGGGTTAGAAAATACATTTTGACAGAATGGTATTTCACTGACGAGTAGATTTCATCCGAGAATGAAACCGTCAAACCTCTCCCATCTATGCTACGCAGTAAAAACGTATCCTCAATATCAAGTTGTAGTAAAGCTTCCGGGGTCTTTTCGTCTAGCTGCAGGTAAGCGGCATCTTCACCGCTACTGTATTTTCACCGAGCGAGTCTCCGAGACAGTTCCCCAGTCATTACACCATTCGTGCGCGTCTGAACTTACCAGACAAGGAATTTCGCTCTTCTGTTCCTTAAAGAAGGACTATGTCTTCATCCAAATATTATTTGGAGTGTGGCGTATAGTCTCTTACTGCCACATGACTCTCTTTGTGTTACCACAAAGCAAGGTAGCGTTTTTTAATTTGTGTAATGATTTAATTATTTATCAAAAACTCCGTCCTTAACAGTCCCAGTCCTTCTCGATTCATTAAAAATAAATCGAGAACCTTAGGACCGTTATAGTTACGGCCGACATTCACCAGGGCTTATATCAGTCAGCTCACATCGCGCTGCGCGCGATGTGATTTTTATTTCACACGCAGTGTGATATGAACCGCCAATATTTGACCTTCTGGCATCGGTCAGGTGTCACCCCCTATACATCCTCTTGCGAGTTCGCAGGGAGCTGTGTTTTTGGTAAACAGTTGCCAGGGATACTTTAGCTGCGGGCCAGCTTGCGCTGGCCAAGTCTTATTCCGAAGTTACGACTGCTTTTTTGCCGAGTTCCTTGGAGACCTCTCACTCGTTCGCCTTGCTCTTCTCGAGCCAACTACCTGTGTCGGTTTACGGTACGGTCTCTCTACTCTTAATCTTAGAAGTTTTTCTTGGAATGCTGCTTTGCAGAATTATCTCTACCGAAGTAGAGCATCTTCTCTCGGCTTGGAATGGTGACTGGCGGATTTGCCTACCAGTCTTCCTTACCGCAATAACCCAAATCCAATAATGGGCTCTGCATACTAACATCCGTCACTCCATCGAAAAGTAAAGAGGTCATGGAATATTAACCATGTATCCATCGGGTGCGGCTTTCGCCATTCCCTTAGGACCGACTAACCCTTGGATGACAATCATTGCCAAGGAAACCTTAGTTTTTCGGCGTGCGGGTTTCTCACCCGCATTGTGGTTACTTGTGCCAACATTCTTACTTCGCATCGCTCCACCATGAGTCACCTCTTTGGCTTCAACGCTGATGCGAACACTCTCCTACCGCTCCACCTTTCCGAAGAAAGATGAAGCCCTCAGTTTCGGTACTACACTTAGCCCCGTTCATCTGCGGCGCGAAATCTCTGGATGAGTGAGCTGTTACGCTATCTTTAAAGGATGGCTGCTTCTAAGCCAACCTCCTCATTGTCAGAGAAATTTCACCACCTTAAGTGCACTTAGTGTAAATTTAGGGACCTTAAATTGAGATCTACGGCTGTTTCCGTTTTGACCAGTGGAGCTTAGCCCCCACGGTCTAACTGCTAGGCTTATGACTCTTAGTATTCGGAGTTTGATAGGACTCGCGAGCTTTCGCCCTGTCGAGTCCTTCCAGTGCTCTACCCCTAAGAGGAACACCTAACGCTAGCCCAAAAGCTATTTCGGAGAGAACCAGCTATTACCAAGTTCGATTAGCTTTTCACTTCTTACCACCCGTCATCCGAATGCGTTGAACGACAAACCGGTTCGGGCCTCCTGTCGCCTTTCGGCGACATTCACCCTGCAGATGGCAAGCTCACTTGGCTTCGGGTCTGATGCAGGCGATTAAATCGCGCTGTTCACACTTGGTTTCCCTATGACTCCACGCTTTTGGCGCTTAGTCGAACCGCATGCATCAACTCGTTGGCTCATTCTTCAATAGGCACGCCGTCGAGGACTTGCGCCCTCTTCGACTCCTTGTAAACATATGGTTTCAGGTCTATTTCACAACCCTCACCGGGTTTCTTTTCACCTTTCCCTCGCGGTACTAGTTCACTATCGATCACAAAATGTATTTAGCTTTGCCGGTTAGTTCCGGCGGATTCCCCCGAGCCATTCGTGTCTCGAGGTACTCAAGAATAGCAATAAGAGATGTTTCGTTTTCACGTACAGGGCTATTACCTCCTGGGGCTTTGCTTTCCAGCAAATTCCGTTAACAAAACATTTTGTAACTCTTTCAGTAATAAATACTAAATTGCTACCTTACAACCCCCAATCACCCAACGGAGTGCACTATTAAAAGTGCCTTCCGTTGGAAGATTAGGTTTGAGCTTAATTCCTTTTCGCTCGCCGCTACTTAGGAAATGTTGCACTTGCGTGCATTGTTTTCTTTTCCTCCAGGTACTGAAATGTTTTACTTCCCTGGGTATGCATTCCACTAGTTGTGGAATTTCTGCCGAAGCAGAAAGGTTTCCCTATTCGGAGATCTCCGGGTCAAAGGTTGCTAGGCACCTCACCGAAGCATATCGGAGCTACGCACCGTCCTTCATCGCCATTTTGTGTCAAGGCATCCACCATATGCTCTTAAATTCCCATTAGGAAATTTAAAAATCATTACTTATTAAACAACCACTGCTTAATAAGTTATTTGCTTGTTTATTTTTTAGTTGGTTGGATTTCGCAAAGCGAAATCCAACTTACCTGCCCTTATCAGATTCTTGAGAAATCCAATAAGGTTTGTTCAATCAACTTCTCTCCGAAATTAATTGAACTATTATCTCCGTTACTTAAAAGACCCTCTGTTAAAAGGAGTAACGTGATAATCATTTAATTTTCAAAGTGTCTGTCGGCCAGAAGGTCTCAATTTGAGACGAAAAAAACCGCTTTTCTAGCGGCTTGTTAAGACCACGCATCAAAAGACGCCTAGTCTAGCCGCTTATGAAGTTAGGGTTTTTAAACATAATCTGTATAGAGGCATTATATACTCTTGAAGAAGGTTGTCAAATAAGGCTATATTGAGCCTTTTTAATAAAAGAGCGGCCCGCTTCGCGGGCCGCTCTTTTATATACTCCTAGTGAAACAAAACGGTTATTCTAAATGGTCTGGCCGACCTTAAATAGAATCAGCCGGAGATCCGAGGACCTTTAAAATAACTGTTTTGTGGAACCTCTTATGCTCCCATGCCGTTATTTCGATCCGAAATCTCATTTCTAACTTTATCAATGTATCGAGCTGCCGCATCCTGACCTCCGAGGCCGAAAGCCAAACCGAAAGCCAAAGACAGAGCCACCACTACTCCCATAAAGAGAGTCTGGATTAAGGAAACTGCGATACCAAGCTGCACCAAAGCGGTCAGAATGGCAAAGATCCAGATAGCCCACTTGGCAATGCTGCCAAGAAGATTGGCGTGACTAAGACGAGCTGCTTTAGCGGAAGCGGAAACAATTCTCTGAACTGCCTGTGCGATGACAACGGCCACCAAAAGAATTAAGACGGCCACGATCACTTGCGGCAAGTAATTCAACACCACGTTCTTCAGGAAGTCAGTCACTTGAGTCAAGCCTAGAACCTCAAATGAAGCCAAGAGGAAGACAACAATGATGAACCATTTAATCAATCCTCCGACAAAAGCACCTGAATTAAGAAGAATGCCCCCTCGATTCAGAGTATTTTCTACTCCGGCACTTCGAAGAGCGTTATCAATTTTCATCGCTCGGAAAGCTTCTCGGACTAACTTATCAATGAAGACTCCGATCAACCAGCCGATGACAAAAATGACAATGGCGATAATAATGTTCGGGATGAAGCTAACGATGCCGTACCAAAGATTGGTAAAGGACGCCACTAAAACGTCACCCCAGGTATTTGTAACCATATTTTTAATAATTAATCATAAATTTAGATAGAAGGGGTCGACCGCCCTTCCCTAGCGTTCTACTTATAATTATACCCCTTTAATTCTATGGCAAAAAGCCCTGAATTCGAATGTCGGACAATGAAATGTACTTATTAGGAGAGATTCCCAAACTTATCCAGAAGTACCTTGTGAGGATAGTCCAGAATGTCCCGCAGCAATTTATCCCCAAAATTAAGACGATATTGGAATTCCGAAGTCTCCAAAGCCACGTATTTCATCTCTTTGCCGATTTCAGCCTCCAATTTTTTCATAATATTTTCCAGAGCCCGGCCTTTGATCCGGTCTGCCACAACTAAAAGATCGGCTCGGCTGTCCCAATCCTGAATAAAGACTCCGGCGACAACTACTACTTTCAAGCGGCCAATTTTAGAAAACTTTTTTAAAACGGAGTCCGGATCAATCGAATCGGTATGGATTAAGAGATTTTGGAGAGGAGCCAAATGAGGAAATTCCGGATTAAGATACCAGCCTTTGATGCGTCGTTTTTTTACTTTGAGAGACTTCCGCTTAATCAAAGAAGATTTCTCTAGGCTGTTAATTTCCCTTTTGACTATAGGCAGTCTTAATTTAGTTCTAATGGCAGCCTCTTTGGTTTCAAAAATATTGTTGGGGTTAAACAAAAAGAGCCGCATCAATTTCACCCGAGCTTCGGTGCCGAAGAGGTTGGAGAGAATATCCATATCTTTATGATACTGAAAACTCCCCAGAACACAAAGGTGTTTTGCACAAATTAAAAACCTCGACTAGCGAGGTTGGTGATACGGGTCATGAGAAATTCGATGTTTTAATTCCCAAACCCGCAGAGCAGCTAAAAGAAGAGCCTTGGTGCGTGTTAGGCTGCCTGCGGCGGCCAAGTGGGGCGTTTCAGCAGCAGTTTTGGATTCTGAAGAACATTTCATTTTTCTTGACTTTCGGATTCGTACTTTAGCCGGCTCGCTTTCAGGAAATTTAGATTTCATTCTAATAGAATGTATTAGCAAATTAGAAAGAGATTTGCAAACCGATAATCTTAAAAAGAAAAGGCGCCGTGCGGCGCCTTTTGCTTTTTCTGATTACTTTGAAAAAACTTACTTCAATTCTACCTTTCCTCCGGCTTCCTCAATTTTCTTCTTTACTTCTTCCGCTTCTTCCTTTTTCATTCCCTCCTTAAGAAGGGCTGGGGCGGCATCTACCAAATCTTTCGCTTCTTTGAGACCTAGAGTAAGCACTTCTTTCACCACCTTAATAACAGCGATTTTATTAGCTCCGCCATCGGCCAGATGAACGTTGAAGGTGCTCTTCTCTTCCGCTGGAGCGGCGCCCGCAGCGGGGCCGGCCACAGCTACTGCTTGAGCCGAGACTCCGAATTTCTTCTCCAAGAATTTTACTAATTCATGAAGTTCCAATACAGTCATCTTCTCGACGCTTTCTACTAAAGATTTAAACTGAGCAGGAGTTTCTACTTTCTCTTCGGTAGCAACTGCTGCATTTTTATTTTCGTCTGCCATAGTTTTATGATTGTTTTTTATCGGCGATTGCATTCAAGGATACGACTAATCCGGCAATCGGTGAGTTAATAATATTTACGAACTGAGCATAGAGAGTTTGAAGCGGCGGAATGGAAGCAATGGAAAGCATTTCTTCTTTGCCTTTGTATTTCCCTTCAAAGATGCCGCCAAGAATAGAGAGTTTCTGATCAAATTTCTTCTGAAATTCATAAATTTCTCGAGCCGGCGACAGTAAGTCGTCGCCGAAGGCAAGTCCTAATTCCCCTTCTAACAATGGCATTTCCCCTTCAAATTTCTCTCCTTCCAAAGCCTTCTTAGTCAGCGTTTTCTTGGCCACCATATAATTGACTCCTTTACTTCGGAGTTCTCGGCGCACGGCCGTTGAGTCAGCCACGCCAAGACCGTGAAAGTTTACAAAGACTACTGACTTGGCGGTTTTGACCGCATCAGTCACCTTCTTTAAAATCTCCTGCTTTTTATTTTTTGAGATAGGCATTTTATTTCAGCTTATAGCTATTCTCGACCTTAAGGCTCCAACAAAAAATCCGCGAAGGCGCGGAATTGAGAAGCAAAAACCTGCGGTTTTTGCCTTTACCTCGAGAGGGCTTATCTGGTTTTCTCTCCATCGCCTCTTGTCTTTGGCCTTGTAAAAATTAGTATAGTCAAAAAAGAAAATGTGTCAATTATTATTATTTTCCCATTCTTTCATTCTCTTTCTCTTTCTCTTTCTCTTTCTCTAAGATTTCATATTTATTACCAGCCACATTAGCGCAAAGTTGAATAAAGGAGGCGACTCCAGAAAGAGCCAAGAGTAAAAGAACGATATAAGTAACCGGAGATAAGTAATACAAAAATAGCGCAATCATAGTCGTCCACCAACCAGTACACCAGACACACTCAATGGTCTCGGCAATAGCGCGGCGAATTCCGGGCTTGACACGAGTCTTGACAACCATCTTCTCCCCGCCTTCCACTGCCTCAACGATAGTCTTGTCGTATTGAAAGAGTTCCCGCTTCCAGCGCAAAATCTTGTCATAAGTTGCACCTCGAATCATCCGGAAACTCGCGAGCGCCACGAGCACTGCTCCCGAAAAAGTAATAGTTCGGGGCAGGCTGCCGTTTACTTTAATTAAAATCCAACCAAGAATAATGGCCACGATCAAAAAGGCGCCGCCGGGGATGAGCATGTTATAGAAAATCTGCCTATCCTCTCCTTGAGATACTTTATTTTCCATACCTTAATTATAGCTCAAATAAATGAATAAATTCAGCTATTTAGACGCCGGATTTTGAAGAATCTTTCGGTTTTGCCAATAGGCTGCCGTCAGCATTATTAGCACAAATAAGAATAATGATATCCCCAGATAAACCAATCCCGGATCAAAGCAGATGGCCCAGCAGCCGGTTTGTTGGTGGTAGGCGTAATATAGGAAGCCGGCTAAGGGAAGATAAATTAGAGTTCCGATTAAAATTTTTGCCCGAAAAACCCTAGAGAATCTTGCCGTTAAAGTCATGGCTGTTAAGAAACCGCACAAACCGAGCAAGAAACAGACTTTTTGGATTAAGAGAATGGTTTTGGAGGGAAGTTCGTTAGAGTAAAACAAATTGTCGTAAAGGAAGCCGGTAGCAAGAATAATAACAATCAAGCCGAGAGTTACTGAAATCCAATAATTACTTCTTTTGGCTAACTGATGAAAAGATTCGTTCATGAATTTGAATTCAGGCTATCCAAAAGCTGATTGAGCAAATCGATTAAGGCTTGCGCGTCAGCTTTGGAAATTTTTTGATGTTTGCCATGTTTACTCATTTTTGCTTCAAGCGTGGCATTAAACGCCTTAATTTTCTTAGTAGCATTTTTAATTTTACCTTTATTAATTAATTTTAGTAAGTCATCGATTTTGTTTAAAATTTTACTGCGAAGGTTTTCCGAAATATCCAAACTTAAAACAAGTTTTCTAATTAATGTTAAGTAATAAGCGGGATCAATTTCGGTAGAGGCTGTGCTGCTCGCATCTATTATCCCGTCACCGTCCTCATCAATCAGTAGGACTGGAGGAGATGATGGAGAGGAAGTCGAGGAAATTACCAATTCGGCGCTAGTCATCGGCGTCACCGGAAGATCAGCGAAAAGATTGTCTATAATTTGGGTGTCGCCGTCGAACTTTCGTTCCTCTAGAGTAAAACTACCTACATCTAAACCGCTTAACTTGAAACGATAATCTCCGTCCGGCAGATCAAGATATTTCCCTTCCCCATTTTCCTGATAAGAGCTGTTTGGAATATTTTCCTCCGTAAATTGAAGATCGGTAGAAGGGCTGCTAGAGCTAGTAAGTCCGGTGTGATTACCGAATGCGTCATAGGCGTCAATAGAAACTGGAGAATGAACACTTATTTCCAGATTGGAGCTGTTATTAGACGTTGGTTTGTTAAGAGAAATATAGCTCGGCAAAGAGGATGTTCCCTTAATCAGGTTGGCAATTAATTCCTCCACCGGTTTGGTTTCCAGAAGAAAGGCGTGACTGGCATTTTGTTTATTATTGGAGTTGTAATCTCTGACATTCATATAAAGCTTGGTGCCTGTCTCACTAACGCTGTCACTAACCACCGTTCCATCGCCATCCATAGTTTTTATTAACTGATGATCCAACTCGTAACTACAAGGAATAATCGCCAGAAGACAATGCTCTTTACCTAAGTATTCCAGACCATTGGTAGTATTGATGCCCCAACCGGCAACCTCTACCACCTGAAGACCTGTCGGAGGAGTCCAGTTATCAAGCTGGCTATGAACGGTTTTGGCACTTGATAAAAGACCGGGGTTCAAAACGTTTGGATCTGAAATATCAAATTCAGATGGTTTACTTCGACCGTCTTTTGCCAGAAGAAAACTGGAGAGGTTCGAGAGATTATTAATATTGTTGCCGTAAATTTTCCGAAAGTTATTTATTTTATTTACTGAGGCGTCAAACTGAACGACCGGGGTATTAGTTTTGTTAAAATATTTCTGATTTGGAAGAAGGTTGTAGGCCGCGGGCATATTCTCTCCCAAACTTCGAGCAGTGGATTTGCTTAGACCAATCGGTAAATTTTGTTCATCACCATGAAGCAATCCTCCGATGACTTGCGGAGTGCCAAGCTCCGGCGAAGCGACCATCACTAAACGATCTACCAAACCGGCTTTATTTTTCTTTTTCAGAAAATCAATTAAGGCTTTGGCTAGAAGACCGCCATTACTGTGAGCGACAATCGTTACTTGGTGGCTCTTGGAAGAGGAAGCTAGCCGATCAATTTCATCCGGAAGCGATATGTATTGATTATTGGCTAACTTAATTCCATTTACGATCAGATCATTGTAGTCGCGTCGCCAATCATACGGAACAGCTTCCCAAGCGTTTATAGTTCCCCCTGTCACCAGAGTATTCATAAAATCCGAGAATTTTTGATAAACATCTTTGTCAAATATTCCGAAGCCGACATTAGTTTTGTTGATAATATCCCGCGTATAAATACTTTGGTCGAGTGCCTCACCGTGACTATCCATTTTTAATTTGTCGGCGTCGGCGTTTCTATTCGGCTCCCAAAGCTGGTTTTCGGTCAAGAGTCCCCGATTATAAAGACGGCTGGCCTCCAGCCCCGGCAAGAAGAGAACATTTGAACCGCTGGTGATTGAAGCAGTAGAAGTAGCAGCGCCGGCAAACGGATCAGTGGAAAGCCATGGACTATAGAGAACATTATCCGAAACTTGGTTGCCTGAGCCCGAGGGATTGGAACTCTGGTTGAAAGGTCCGCTTTGATCTCCCCACCAGATATTTTGGGCGAGCAAGCTCGGACTACCAGTATAAATTAGACCGTTGTTGTTCTCTTGAATGCTGCTAGTGGAAACAACCAGAGAGGGATCGGCGAAGGAAAGGCCAGTCCCATTATTAATTATCTGACTATTGGTGAGATTGACTTGGCCGTTTAGGAATTCTTCAATGCCATTATTCTTAAAATGACTGATCGTGGAAGAAGAGATGTTTATTTTGCTGTCATTGTATATCATCAGGCCATCAGCTAAGCCCTTATCAACTAAACTATTTGTGAGATTAGCCTCAGAGGATTCATTTCGATAGATAAGGAGAGCCGAGAGGCCATTTAAATTGGAAAGCTTTGAATTACTTATAGAAAGTCCGCCATTATCGTAAGCAGTAATACTTCCCTGATAGGAAGTAGGGTTTATATTCTGAATAGTCGAACTAGAGATGGTAGCTTTCGAGTCATTAAAGACAAGAAAAGCCGATATGCCATTTATATTATTGATACTTGAGCTACCCAAAGTCAGGGCGCTGGAATTGTAGACAGAGAAACCGCCAGATGAGTTCTCCAGACTGGAATTATTAAAAGAAAGAGTGCTGCTCCCATATGAGGTAAAGGCTGCTCCGGAGATATTTTGAAATTGACTATTGTTTACGGATAATTGACTGCCGTTTAAAGTTAGGACGCCTGAGCTTGTAGCAAACTGAACATTTTGAAAATCTCCAAAGGAATGCAGAAGGAAAAATCCGGAATTAGAATATCTCACCATAATATTCCGTAAGGAAAAAGTGATTGGGCTTTCAATAAAAGAAATACCACCCCAATCTCCGGCGCTTGGATTGCCGGTTCCGGTGCGCCCTCCGACAGAATTGTCATTTATTGAAGTGAAATAAATTTTATTGGCGGAAGAACCAACAGCATCCAAACCGCCGGCAATAGTGAGACTCGCTCCCTGTCCGAATTTGACTATTGCTCCTGGCTCTATTACCAGCGTAGAACTAGCTGTTACGTAAAGAGGGCTGTTAACAAGGTAAGGACTTTCGGCCTTAGTCCAAGTAGTATTGACGTCGAGCGTACTACTTGAAACAACAGTGGAAGCCGACAAAGAAAACGGGAATAAAATTGCGGTTAATAAAACTAAAACTATCTTTTTAAATTGTTTTTTCATGCGGTCATTATTGCGAATGACCCGTGAAAAGATTTTAAATGATAGTTAAAATCTTCATGAAATATGAAGAAGGAGATGAAAAAGGGCGGCCGTCAATTGACGGCCGCCCTTTTTATTATTGATTGCTCTCTACGGTGCAACAGAGCTGACTTTCGGGAGAGACTGGCTGATAGCGACCAATGACTATAAACAGAGTGAAGCTAAAAAGCAGAATGATTAGGAAGATGGTAATGAATTTAAATGCGGTCTTATCAAACATAGCTTACTTTAATTCTAGCAAATAAAACAAAAAGCCGCCCTTTCGGGCGGCTTTTTGTGTCTATCAGCTCTTGATAAATCAAGTTCTGATCACAAGTAGACTAGGTTCGAGTGACTGGGTCTGTATGCCAGTTGTCAAAGCCCCAAGTCTGCTGGATGTTCTGGAATGCACCATTAACATCTTGAACAGTTGAAGAAGCTCGAGTGACATAGTAGACGTTCGTTCCAGCTGCGGTCTGAGTATCGTTTACCGTTAAGGTAATGTTATACGTCTGACCTTGAGCAAGAATGTTGTTTGTCGGTGTAGGTGAGATCACTACGCTCTTGTTTACAAGAGTCGTACTTGATGCATGTCTAGCAACGACATCGAAGTCACTTCCGTTAGCGGCGTAGGCGAAAGCCTGACCTGGGTAAGGAGTAGCAGTGAAGTGGAAGTTGACCTGAACAGCGGTGGTGTTACCACTGGTGTTGTTGGTCTTGGTGTAATCAGCTGATACGAACTGGAGGTTTGGTGTAGCTCCGAATTCGTACTGATTATTTCCTCTTACAACAGAGTTTGAAGTCTGCTGATTTCCATTGCTATTCTTGTAGGTCACTGAAGTTACCGTGGCGCTAGCAATAGTTCCTGAAGCGGATGTGGCTGGGAAGTCAGCTTTGATGCTGTAGACATTTCCACCATTAGTTGTACCGCTGTTGAACTGATCTAGGTTGTTGAAGGTAACTGTTGAAGAACCGCTAAGAACTGGTTGATACTGCAATCGGGTAGCTCCCTGGAAGAGAGTAACGCCGGTTGGAGGAGTACCGGTTCCGTTTGTCATGATGTTAGCCGTTACCTGGGTCAACTGAGTTGTACCCTGAGTGGTATTGGTGTTGAAGGCCAAGAGGGTCACAGGATTGTTCTGTGTACCAACTTTAGCATCAACGTAGTTAGTCAATGACAATGGGTTTGACTGATCAACACCGACAATCAAGGTTGAATTTCCTGGTTTGCTGAAGATTTGAACGACAGTCATTCCAGAAATATCAACGTAGTTTGAAGTGTTATTTACTCCTGTGTAGTAAAGCAATGAGGTAGCGCCATAACCACGGATGGTGATGGTTCGATTGGTATCGATGCTGCCTGCAGTGCTAAAGCTTACGGTCAAGAGCTTGGTTGTGTTAGCAGGTACCATGAAATTGATACCGCTAAGTCGCAAGTAGTAGTCAGTTGAAGAAGTACCGGTGACAAAATCAGCAGAGCTTACGTTTCGGTTGAGAAGAACGGTTGATCCATCCCAAATCTTAACGTTGTTGATGAAGTTGCCTGGGTTTTCTGTCTGACCGCTAGCATTGTCGTTCACATCGAGGTCAATTCGATCTACTCGAACTGAACCAAGCTGTGCTCGAAGCTGAAGTCCGTAGACTGGAACATCAACGTTCTGTTGAATGTTGCTGTTACCACCTGGAGGACCCTGAGTAACGGTTAATGTTCCGTCACTTGAGGTAGTTGTAGTACCTCCGACTGGAGTACAGGTGTATCCTGCTGGGCAGGTTACGCCAGTATTGTTTGGAGTACAGGTCATTCCTGCTGGGCAAGAAGTTGTACCGCCAGTGCTTGAACCCGTGAAGAGTTCAGGATGAGCAGCAATGTAAGCTCGAGTGATAGGACCGAAGTATCCAGCGGCTGGTGAAATATTCACGCTAGCCTGGAAAGCGGCCACAGCAGCTCGAGTAAGGGTGCCGAAGTATCCGAAAGCAACGCCAGCTGGCATTACTAGGAAACCGTGAGCAACCAACATTTGCTGAAGAGCGACAACGTCAGCTCCTCGACTACCTACTGTCAGGTTTGAACTGAAAGTGTAGGGAGCCGCAACTGTAGTTGTAGTGCTAGTAGTGGTAGTAGTCATGGTGTCGGCGCTCGCAATGGAGACAAACATCATGGCTAGAGCCAAGACTGCAACAACAACTTTCTTTGTGTTTGTTGACATAATAATTTGTTAATTGATAACTCTCTCCGGTTAATTAATACTAATGTTTTTAATTTGGAGAAAATTATCGTTACTAAACTTAACTTAATAACCGTTCTGCATAAATTTTCGACATGCAGAATTTGTATCCATTAAACGTGAACGTTCATCGCTCAATGAATACTAAACTAATCCTTTTGCTTCATTGATCGACACAAAGCAAATGGGAAGAGTTTCGAAATGAAGACCGAATTTCTTTCAGATCAATCGTGGGAGAACAAGGTCGTTCAGAAGTGTATTTTTACTACTTATTTAATTTTCAAAGTGCCAAGTCGATCTGTATGGGCAAATTCAAGTACGGAAAACCCCTAGATAGGAACGTTTCCCTAGCTCTAGGTAGATAAAGTATATGATTTTAAGCCCTTTATTGCAAACCAGAGTTTGTGGATAACCGCTTAAAATGACGTAACCTCTGCCTAAATATTACATTAAAATGAGGGATTTGGCAATTTAAAGACTTTTTAAGGATACGCGAGCTATAAAAAGTTTCTACCTGGTTTAAACAGACAAAGCCTAAATCTAAATTAAAGAATATTTACTCCAGCGTCGTTCCCCAACTTTTTTCAGTAGACCTTTCTCTACCATCTGACTAAGTTCGCGTTGAATAGTCTTCTCGCTGCAATTAGCAAAGGATTGGCTGATGTCCTTGATACTGAGATTGTTCTGTTTTCGCAACATCCCTAGAATCACAGCTTGTCTGTCAATAGTTTTGTCAATAGAAGGTTTTGTTAGAGAACTTTTGTCTTTTATCGGGGTCGAACGAAATTGTCCTTTAGCTTTTGTGCTTTTCATATGTTGAGCTTTGTCCTTTAGTTCGGCTTCCGACTTCAGATTGGAATCTAAATTCCAAGCAGCCGGTAATTGCTCGGTCTTAAACATCTCTTCGTCCAAGACAAAATTGCTAGGAACTTTTAAAGATTCTTCCCTACCCTCCACTAAAGAAATGAGGTTTTCAAACTCTTTTCTCAAAATCTTTCTATTGGTTTCAGAAATTAAACCTGACAAATTAGCCAGATCAAGAAAGCTAAGAATTTCCAGACTTGATTGAAATAAATTGTCTACGATACCTTTTCGGTCGCCGGAGTGTGCAATCGGCAACGCTAAACTGTCCTCTAGAATATGAGTAGCTTTCTCCCGGACATTCCACTTAAGCGGTTCTTGATCAGGAAAATGTTCACTTACCATATAGAGAGCGGCTGAGAGGCTCTTACATTTTTTATACAAAAAGACAAAATAGGCGTTGTTGTTGAAAAAGGCCAGTTTTTCAACGTTTAGGCTAAGTTCTTTAGGCTGATCATTTTGTTTGTCCTTTTGCGGTTCCATGTCCTTTTGAATGTCTTTTGAGTTAAAATGTCTTTTAGAATGGAAAAAATAATTGTCCTATTATATATAGGACAAGAGTTTTGTAAATAGTCTCCTTTTGGATTTGTCGATTAAGCAATTACGCTTCCGCTGGAGGTCAAAACGGGAACGCTCCAGCACAATTACTTAATCGACAAAGGCAATAGCTATTTCAAAACTGACTTGTCGGAGGAGAGGAGAGAAATCGTGATATTATAAGAGCATAAATTTACTTTTGTAGAGCTTCAATGGCTAAAAAGAAAAATAAGGAGAAGAAAGACAGTAACCTTAATATTTTGAAAAATCTGAAGAAAGAAACTGCTCACGGAGTTTGGGCTGTAGTTTTTATCGTCTTAGCCATTTTTTTTCTGCTTTCTTCTTTGGGCATTGGCGGTATTGCCGGAGTAAAGATTTGGGAATTATTCTCTTATCTTTTGGGGACAGTTGGCTATTTCTTAATTCCGTTAGTTCTCTGTCTTCTTGGCATTACTTTCTTCAGATCGGTTATGGAGAGATTTGCCCTAACTAGAATTATCGGCAGTCTTTTATTGTTTGTCTCCAGTCTAGGCCTTCTGAATTTAATCAAAGAAAACAGTGGCGGCGTGGTGGGCGGTTTAATCTCTACCCCTCTAATCAATCTGTTTGATACGTATGTCAGTTTTATCTTTTTGATAGCTCTCTTTCTTATTTCCCTATTCATTATTTTTGATACGACTTTAAGACGAGAGCATTTTTCTTTTTTGAATTTTCGCCAGAGATTAGGAAAAGATAAAGAAGAGGAGAAGGACCTAGTAATCAAGGCTTCCGATCTTTTTGCCGCAAGCGATGAGGATGAGAAAGAGGAGGAAGAAGAGAAGCCGGCTAAAGGAAAAAGTTTTTTTGGAAAGAAAGAGGTCAAGAATGACAATAAAGAAAATGAGCAGAAGATTGTGGGAATGACGAAGACGGAAGTGCCGAAAGATTTTGAGTTTTCGACAAAATCTTTCGGCACTTCCGGCAAGAAATTCGTCCCTCCTCCCCTCTCTATTCTAGAAACTGATCGCGGTAAACCTGGCGTGGGCGACATCAAAGCCAACGCCAACATCATCAAGCGCACTCTCCAAAACTTCGGCATTGATGTGGAGATGGATGAGATCTCAATTGGTCCTTCTATTACTCGATACGCTCTGAAACCGGCTGAGGGAGTAAAACTTTCAAGAATTATTGGTCTACAAAACAATCTAGCTCTGGCCCTGGCCGCACATCCCATCCGCATCGAAGCTCCCATCCCCGGCAAATCACTGGTCGGAATTGAAATTCCAAACAGCGTTAAAACAACAGTTGGTTTAGGCTCCCTTCTGGCGAACGAGGAGTTCCAAAATTCTGACAAACCTCTGCTAGTCTCTCTTGGCAAAGGTATTTCCGGCAAATCCTATTTTGATAATGTGGCCAAGATGCCGCACTGTTTGATTGCTGGAGCTACCGGCTCCGGAAAATCGGTGACTATTCACGCCCTTATCGCTTCTCTGCTTTTTCGAAATTCCCCGGAAAACCTTCGCTTTATCATGATTGATCCAAAAAGAGTGGAGTTAACTCTCTATAATGGGATTCCTCACCTTCTTACTCCAGTAATTACAGACGCCAAGAAAGCTATTCTTTCCTTAAAATGGGCCGCCAAAGAAATGGACCGACGCTACGACATCTTAGAAAAGGAGTCGGTTCGTGACATCCAGTCCTATCACAAAAATATTAAAGGCGGTGAAACAATGCCCTACATCGTCATTATTATTGATGAGCTCGCCGATATCATGACTACTTACCCGCGAGAACTCGAATCGGCCATTGTCCGACTGGCCCAGATGAGTCGCGCCGTTGGTATTCATTTGATGCTTTCTACTCAGCGCCCTTCCGTAAACGTCATCACCGGTTTAATTAAAGCGAACATTCCGGCTCGTATTGCTCTCCAAGTGGCTTCCCAGATTGACTCGCGAACCATTCTTGATGGACCCGGCGCCGAGAAATTATTAGGCGCCGGCGATATGCTCTACCTCTCCGGCGAGATGTCCATGCCACAGCGAATTCAATCGGCTTATATCACTGAAGGCGAAGTGAAGAAACTGGTGAAATATTTGAAAGATAATTATAAGGATGAGTTGCCGTCAGAAATTAATCTCTCTGGCGATAAAGCTGGTGAAAGCGCCACTAAAGATCCAGTCTTCGATTCCGGATTTGCCAATGATGAGCCCGGAGATGATGACGACCTCTATGAGGAGGCGCGAGAAATCGTGGTTCATGCCGGCAAAGCCTCCACTTCCTATCTTCAGCGAAAGCTCCGAATCGGTTACGCGCGAGCCGCTCGTTTAATAGACATGCTTGAGGAACGCGGAGTCATCAGTGCCGGCGAAGGTGCCAAACCTCGCCAAGTAATTGGCTACGCCGATAATCCAACCACTGAAGAATAGTCGCGAATTCGATGCAACGTGACGCCAAACATCTCTTTCGGACTAGTGTAGTTGTTTTACTTTTCATTATCATTCTTTCCTACGCTTTTTTTCAGGCCAGAAAGATCCTTGAGGGACCGGAAATTATCATCAATAATCCGAAAAACGGTCAGACTGTTACAGACTCTTTCCTTTCTATTGATGGAGTAGCTAAAAATATTAATGCCATCAGCCTTGACGATCGGCCCATCTTCATTGACGAGGCCGGCAACTTTCACGAAAAATTGCTCCTCTATCCGGGCTATAATATAATGAAATTTGAAGCCAGAGATAAATTCGGCAAGGATAAGATCGTGATGTTGGAAGTGAATTATCGAGCGCCAGCAGCCGAGTTGGTGCCTACAAGTGCCTCCACAACTCTCCCTACCTCATCGAGCTCTGCAACAACTACTGTAGCCACTTCGTCTAAAATTTAAGGGGTAAGCCTCTCAATTTAGAAAAATTTGAGGAAAAATTTATGATTTTTATTTAATAATGACAAAATAACTAAAACCTATGGCACTTAAGAAAAAGGACAAGGAACCGAAGGAGGAAAAGACGGTGGGCGGAGTTAATATTGAAGATACATTGCGACAGATTCGGACCAAATTCGGTGAGGAAGCCATTATGAAGCTCGGAGAAAAACCGAGAGTGGATGTAAATGCCATTCCAACCGGGTCAATTGGTTTGGACGCCGCCTTAGGAGTCGGCGGCTTACCGCGCGGCCGTATTATTGAAATTTTCGGACCAGAGTCTTCGGGTAAGACTACCCTTTCTCTTCACGTTGTCGCAGAAGCTCAAAAACGCGGGGGTATTTGTGCTTTCGTAGATGCCGAACACGCCATGGATCCGGAGTATGCTAAGCGGCTGGGAGTGAAAATTGATGAACTTTTAATTTCCCAGCCGGACACAGGAGAGCAAGCACTTGAAATCGTGGAAAGCTTGGTACGCTCGGGCAAAATGGATGTCATTGTCATTGACTCGGTGGCCGCTCTTACTCCCAAGGACGAAATTGAAGGAGACATGGGTGCACATCATGTTGGAAAACAAGCGAGACTGATGTCGCAAGCTCTGCGAAAACTCACTAGCATCGTGGCCAAAAGTAAAACTATCGTCATCTTCATTAATCAGATTCGAATGCAGATCGGCGTGATGTTTGGCAATCCCGAAACTACTCCGGGCGGTAAAGCTTTGAAATTTTACACTTCAGTTCGTTTAGATATTCGTCGTATTGCCCAGATTAAAAAAGGAGATGAAGTGATGGGCGGGCGAGTGCGGGTGAAAGTGGTAAAGAATAAAGTGGCGGCCCCGTTTAAACAGACTGAATTTGACTTAATGTACAACGAGGGCATCTCCCGCGAGGGCGAAATCATTGCTCTCGGCGAGAAAATGAATTTGATTGATAAAAGCGGCAGTTCTTACGCTTACGGGCAGGTAAAACTTGGCCGCGGCTATGACGCCACCCGCCAATTCCTAAAAGAAAATAAAAAAGTGACAGAGGAAATTCTGAAAGAGATTAGGAAGAAATTGAAGGAGGAAGTTTAGTTCTTAGATGGCCGCCTTTAGGCGGCCATCTTTCTGTTCTTAATTACAAAAAATATTATTACTCCGAAAATAGCTAAAGCGGAGAAAATTAATCCCCCATAATGAATATACTGACCGAAAAGCTGATAACTCTCACCGTAGTAATAACCGATAAAAACCAACGCACCCGTTTTTAAAAGACTAACCGCCGTATTAATGCTAAAAAATTTCCAAAGCGGCATTCTGGTTACACCGGCCCCAATCATGGTCGGCCATCCGACTCCGTGACTAAGTTTGCCGATAGCGATAGTCTTGCCACCATGTTTTTCAAAATGGGAATCTATTTTTCCCAATCGCTCGGGAGTAAGGCCCAGCCATTTCAATTTTCGGACAAGACGACTCTCTCTTCCCCACCGACCAATGGAATAGTAAATAAAATCTCCCAAAAGATCGGCCGCCATGGCTAAAATGACAATCGGCCAAACGGCTAAATAGTGGGAGGGCAAGCTGGCTAGATAACTGGCAATAATGGTAGAAACCGGACCTTCCACAATAAAAACTGGAAATAAAATCAGGTATTTATATTTCACCACCAGAGCAATAAATTCGACCAGAGTAATATGCATCTTGTAATTATATATCCGATAGACAAATTTTAAGACCTCTGCTAAGCTAAAAATATCCGCGAAAGCGGATTTTATATTCTCATTATTTAATACTTAACTACGCACTATTGTTATGGCCATGCTCGAATACAACGAAATTACTGAGCGAAAATACATCATCTTGGATGATGAACCATGGGAAGTGCTTACTTCTCATGTCTTTCGCAAGCAGCAAAGAAAACCGGTCAACGCCACAAAGCTAAAGAATATGTTAACTGGACGAGTTACGGAGCATTCATTCCATGTTTCTGATAAAGCGGAAGAAGCGGATATTTCCAGCCGTAAAATTAAATATCTTTATACGAATAAAGGCGAATACTGGTTCTGCGAAGAGAAAGATCCTTCCAAGCGATTCAAACTGGAAGAAGAAATGCTCGGACCGCAAGTCAGATTTTTGAAACCAAACTCAATCGTAGATGCGCTTATCTTTACCGACGAAGACAACGAAGATGACGGGGGCAAGATTATCGGAGTAAAAGTGCCGATTACGGTAGATCTAAAAGTAACCGAAGCCTTTGATGCAGTTAAGGGAGACACCGCCACAGGCGGCAGCAAAACCGTCACTTTAGAGACCGGCGCCACTATTAACGTTCCATTGTTTGTAAAACAAGGAGACATTATCCGCATCAATACAGAGAATGCGGAATATCGAGAAAGAGTAAGTTAGGTCTTCTCTTCTCTTCTCTCAAGTCATCTTGCCACGAATGGCATTAGGCCCATAAAGCGAGCGCGTTTAATGGCGTTAGCTAATTTTCGTTGGTTTTTGGCGCTAATACCACTTCTTCGTCGAGAAAGAATGCGGCCATGCGGATTGATGAACTTTTTTAAAAGTTCCGTATCTTTGTAATCAAAGTAATTTATATTTTGGGCGTTAAAATTTTTATCTTGCATACTTTTACAACTTTATGAAGTTTATAACTAAAACGGTATATCCTCTGGATTAATTTCCTCTTCAGGATAATCGATGGTATCCATATTATCGGTTTTGGCGGGGGCCTGACTCTCATCGCCGCCCGCTGATTTTCCGGAATAAGGAGTTGTGGCACCGCCGCTTCTTGGTCCGAATTGTACTCGTTCAGCAATTATTTCCGTTCGATAATTCTTTTTGCCATCTGCTCCTTCCCATGAGCGAGTCTGCATCCGGCCTTCCACCATAGCAGAGCTGCCCTTCTTTAGATATTGAGCGGTGGTTTCAGCCTGTCGTCCGAAAACGACGATATTGTGATAATCTGTACTTTCCTGACGAGCTCCGTCCTTTTTCCAGACGCGATTGGTAGCCAGCGAGAAAGTTGTTACCTGCATACCGGAAGGCAGCGATTTCAATTCTGGATCGCGGGTGAGGTTTCCGTAGACGATGGCTTTGTTTAAATACATATTAAATCACTAATTCTTCAATGGTTTTATCTAGTTCCGCTTCGGAAATTGGTTTTTCGGCTTTTTCTTTCTCTTCCTTGTTTCGACGAGCTACTCGATTCGGATCGCTACGCAGATATGAAGGTCGAGGGGTGTAAAGAATATTTTCTCGAATAGTTTTTAGAATAATGAAGCGCAAAATGGAGTCAATATTTTCAACCGCCTTCTTAAGCTCGATGGCGACGGCAGAATCGGCTTCAAATTTAATCCAGCTGAAGTAAGCCCGATCATGAGTTTGTTTAACCGCTTTTACCGTTTTAGAAATTGAATACGCTAAGGGCCGCATCTTTGGAAAATCTTCGGAAAGAGGTTTACCTCCCTTCTCTTCGATCAAGGATTTTATTTTGCTGAATTCAGCGCCGACATTTTCAGCAGCTACGGTTGGCACAAGTAGAAAGCCGAGCTCGTAAATCCGAGCTTCGCCTTCGTCCTGATCCGATTCCTCAATTATTTGAGGTTCTTTAATTTGGGTATCTTCGGCCATTAGTCTAGAGAGATTATCATAGGGCATAATCTATTGCAAACTGGCCCTTTATGGGGATTTTAAGAAAAATTTAGCCTAATTTGAAGAGCTGATATGCGTTCTGAATTAGCTGTTTTTTGACCATTTCTGGGTCTTCTCCGCGAATCTCCGCCAGACTCTTGACCACCTCCTTGACATAAAGCGGCTCGTTGCGTTTGCCGCGATATGGCATCGGCGTCACAAACGGGCAATCGGTCTCCGACATAATCATATCAAGAGGCGCTTTCTTGATGACTTCATCATAATCGCGGGCAAAAGTAATAACTCCAGTAAAAGAAAGCCTGAAGCCTAAATCTAAAAACGATTTGGCAATTTCCCAGTCGCCGGCGAAAAAATGTAGGTCGGCGGCAACTTTCGCGTGCGACTTTAAAATCTCGTAAGCGTCTTTGTAAGCCTTTTCGCCTCGAATATGAAGCATTAACGGTTTCCCTACTTCATTGGCCAGCTCAATTTGTTTAATAAAAATTTCTTTTTGTCTTTCAATTGATTCCGGAGCGGAACGAAAATAATCCAGCCCGCACTCGCCGACCGCTACCACTTTTTCATTTTTCAAAAGTGTTCGGAATTCCGAATCGTGGAAATCTTCTTCGTTGTCCGTCGGATGCTGGCCGACAATGGCATAGACTCCACTTTCATATTGATTCGCCAATTCTGAAGCGGTCTTGGATGATTCAATATCCGTTCCGACGTTTATTATCCAGACATTTTCATCCAAGGCACGTTTGATGGTTTCCTTGCGATCACTTTCATAATCCGGAAAATTTAAATGAGCGTGAATGTCTATATATTCGGGCATATCGGTCAGTTTACCTGACAAATTCTTTCTTGTCTGCTAAAGTCAGCATCAGATGAATCGTGAACTTTTTGTAAGTACGGCCTTGAAATACGAAGGCTACCCTTGTTTATCAGCCGCAAAAAATCCAGGAAAAGGTTATGGTCCGGCAGGGTTTCATTGTTCTGGTTACATTATCTTCTTATTGAGAGAACTGGGGTTCCCCCTCCTCCCAAGCATTTTGACTGCCAGGCAACTTTTCGATCTTGTGGGAATTTTAGTACATGAAGAATGTGCCGAGAGAGGAGATTTAATCTTCTTCAGTCGTCATGGAAGATGGCCAACTCATGTCGGAATTCTCTTAGATGAAACCAGTTACCTCAGCTCCCCTGGAATAACGGACTCAGTAGTCTGCATCAGAGAAATTCCTCATTGCAGATTCAATAAAAAGCCGGGCATAATTTACGCCCAAAGTCCCATCGGATATAAACGTCTGTTTGCAGTGAGCCCTTCAGCGAAATGAAGGGTTTTTATTTAATCCTTCCTTATAAAGAGAGGTTTTTCGGGAGATTTGTTTATTTTAATCAATTCAATAATTTTTTCGGCGGTTTCGGGGAGGGTAGGATGCAACATCTTTGCCGCTTGATATAAGCCGGTTAGGAGTAGTTTTATATCAGTCAGCGCTTTTTCCTTATCGGTTTTAATAAGCTTAAACGGCTCTTTCTTTTGAATAAATTCATCCAAAAATGATATTTCCGTCCAGATAACATTCATTGCCTTATTTAATTCAAAATTATTCAGATAGTTAAAATACTCTTTTGGAATGACGGCGTTAGAAGCATCTGCGTAAGGTTCTGATAAATAAGTCTCGGCCATTTTCATAATACGAGAGACGAGATTGCCGAGGCCATTGGCTAAATTGGCGTTATAAGCGGTTTTGAATTTCTCCAAGCTAAAATCACTGTCTTCAAAAGGATTTACTTCGCGCAAGTAATAATAACGAAGAGCGTCAACCCCGTATTCTTTTACCAGACTGACGGGGTTAATAACGTTGCCCAAGCTTTTGGAGATTTTCTGTCCTTCAATATTGATAAAACCGTGAATGAAGATCTGCTTGGACGACGGCAGACCGGCCGACATTAACATCGCCTGCCACATGGCCGCCTGCATACGGATTTGGTCTTTGCCGGCGATTTGGAGGCCGGGCCAAAAATCGGAAAAATCCCCTTCGATTTTTGGCCAGCCAAGGGTTGAGATGTAGTTAATTAGGGCGTCAAACCAGACATACATTACGTGTGCCGAATCGTCCGGCACTGGAATACCCCACGGCATTTTGGAAGCCAGTCGGGAAATACTGAAGTCTTCCAATCCCCTTTCCACAAAGCGTTTGATTTCGTTGAAGCGAAAATCCGGCACGACAAAAGCCGGATTTTCACGGTAAAGCTTTAAGAGCGGCTCTTGATACTTGGAAAAGCGAAAAAAATAATTTTCCTCTTCGATAATTTCGATTTTCAGATTCGGGTGAAGCAGGCAATGACCATTTTCATCCAGTTCTGAATCGGTTTTTTCCAATTCACAGCCAACGCAATATTTGATCTTGTAAAACTTTTTATAGATGTCGCCCGCCTTATTGCAGCGGCGCCAAAACTCCTGCGCGGCGCTTTCGTGATGCGGATCTGTAGTCCGAATGAAATGAAGATCAGGGTACAAATTTAGAAGCGGTTGAAGTTCTCTAAACTTGGCGGCATATCGATCAACATATTTTTGCGGATCTTCTTTATTCTCCCGCGCCTTATCATATATTTTCTGGCCGTGTTCATCGGTGCCGGTGGTGAAAAAAACTTTATCCCCAATCAAATCATGGTAACGAGCCAAAACGTCGGCCTGCACAAACTCCAAAGCCGTGCCGATATGAGGTTCCGCGTTCACGTATGGTAGCGTGGTGGTAATGTAGAAATTTTTCATGAGAACTTACTCCGTTACTTAAGAGACTCCTCTTTCAATTTCGGATGTCTCTTGTGCTCAAGGTCATCCAAAAATTCCATTAGGGTCACGGAAATTGGAATAGAGAGAATAATGCCAAAAAATCCCGCGAGCTCCCCTCCGGCAATCAAGGCAATGATGACCAGAAGAGGCGGGATGCCAACAATTTTCCGCACTACTAACGGATAAATGAGATGAGCTTCAAACTGCTGGACAATGATATAAAGGCCGACGATCAAGAAGGCTAGGGTCCAGCCGCCCTGCAAATATCCTAAAAGAAAGGCCGGGATGCCCGCCATGGTCATGCCCACCACCGGAATGAGCTCAAAGACACCGGCCAAAATAGCCAACGTCAGCGGATGTTGAATGCCGAAAATGTTCAAACCGAGGAAAATCAAAATGGCCACAATCAAACCGAGAAGAAGCTGCCCCTGCATCCAACGGCCAATTTTAGTGCGAGCGCGCCGCCAAAGATTGATGACATATTTCTCGTGTGAAGGTGGGGTGACGATCCCGAGGAAATCGGCCACGCCGTCTTCTCTAACTGCCAGATAAAACGAGAGCACCACGATCAGAATGAAGCTGACCACTCCGCCGAAAATGCCGGAAATGGTGCTAAAGAACCCTGAAGAAAGGCCGGCGAAAGAAGAAGTGATGGTGTTAATGATACTGTCAATGGAAATACTTTGCGGAAGACCGGGTAAGGCCGAAGTAAAGTTGGCGAAGGCGTCGTTGTGGAAAGGATTGATTAGATCAATAGTTTTGACATATTGCGGCAAGTTGGTAAGAAGGCTGGCGGTTTCTGAAAGTAAAGGCGGAATAACAAAATAAAAAATGGAAATGAAAACTAAAATAATCAAAGCGTAAACTGTCAGAGTAGCCAAGGCTCGAGGAAATTTTCTTTTGACCAACCAGCTGGTACCGGGTTCGATAGCTGAGGCAATAGTGACGGCAACCAGAAGAATTAAAACTAATCCGCGTAAAAGAAAAAGAACCCAAGCCAGTACCAGAAAAAGGATGGTCTTAATGATAGTGCCGGAAGTAATATTGATAGTGATATTCGGAGTTTCTTTCATAAATAAATCATATCAGGATTTAGCCTCTTGGGGAAAGGCGTTCTCGATCGCTTTTGTCGGAATGAGGCCGGCGCCGTTTTAGCGGGCGCCGGTCACTTTTAACAAAGGCAGAAATTGTCTGGAATTTTTAACCGGGCCGGCCATTACTAAATTCATGCCGCTGTTCTGAAAAATTTCCTGCGCTACTTTCTGAATATCTTTGGCCGTTACTTTTTTAACAATATTGGCCCAATTTTTCGGGGTGATGATTTTTTCTTTGTAAATTTCCTGAAATCCAAAGTAATCGGCCAAATCATCTGACGATTCAAGACCGAGGAACATTCGCCCAATTCTGTAATCTTTGGCCTTTTTTAATTCAATCTCATCAAGTGGGTCAATTCTAATTTTTTTAATTTCTTCCAAGATTGCAGCTACCGCTTCCCTTTCCCGACCCTTGGCTACTCCGCAGGAGATAACGAAAGTGCCATGATCAATGGAAAAACGATTGCCGGCTGAAATGTAATAGCAGAGGCCTAAGTCCTCCCGCATTTTTTGAAAAAGACGCGAGCTCATTCCCCCACCCAAAACAGATCCGAGTATCAGGGCTTTTGACCATCTTTTATCAAATCGATTAAAGCTTCTAAAAGCCAGACGGATGTGAGTTTGATCACCTTTTGTATGATGTACTTTCAGTTGAGGGCGGCGCTGAGAAACAGTAGTTTTCTTTTTTCCTTTTTTAAGACCCTTAGAAATGGCCGAAAAAGCCTCTTCTACCGTGGGCAGAATTTTATTATCAACTCGGCCGGCTATCACCAAAACGGTGGCTTTGGAGACATAGTGATCCTTTCGGTATGAAATCAAGTCCTGGCGACTGAATTTTCGAACATTTTCCCGAGTGCCGGCTATTTCAAAACCGGCCGGCTGATCCGGATAAAGTAATTCGTAGAGAAGCCGCTCCGTCTTGTGCTGTGGCATTTCCTCATACATATTAATTTCTTCAACTACTACTCCTTTCTCTTTCTCAATCTCTTTTTCGGGGAAAGTGGAATTTAAATAAACATCCGAAACTATTTCCACTAATTTGGATAAATGACTCTGATGAGCTTTGGCGTAGTAGCCAGTGTATTCGCTGCCGGTAAAAGCGTTGCTCTCGGCCCCGATGCTATCAAGTTCATGAGAAATAATCTTAGCGGTCGGGCGCTTGAGAGTACCTTTGAAACACATATGCTCCAGAAAATGAGAAATACCATTATTCTTTTTATTTTCGTATTCCGAGCCAGCCTCCACCAAAACCATCACTGTCACGTTTTCAGTGTCTTTCATCGGCACTGTAATCACTCGCATACCATTTTTGAGAACTTTTCGATGGAATTTCATAGGAAATTAGAATACGGGAATAAAGAGAAAAAGTCTAGAAAGAAAAACCGCCCTTCTAATAATATAGATTTGGGCGGTTTTCAAAATGTTTGAATCATGAAAACATGAAATCTTAAATAAGAATGTCTATTCAAAATATTTAGACAATCTTATGAGGTTGCAAAGAACTAACTACTTTACCGCGACGATGCGCTGTTCGGGATAAGCTGCAACTTTCTCTTCCCGTGACATCAGCCGCATTGGTAATGGCTGGAATTCCAGCAGACTGCTTCGATAATGACCCAGATGAATCACAACGTACAGAATGCATAGTTTTGGGATAACTAGCTTCCTGTCGAGGACATATTCTCTTCCGTTCCATCTCGAACCAATCATGATACAGGCAGTTCGGGTTTCTTCGTCGTGACCAAGATGCTGAAAGCGAACCTGATGACGAAGGAATCCGGCAAACAAGGCATAGCTCGTCAGAATTTGACTTTCCTTCTGATGATCCAGAAACTTTATCCAGTGCCAAGGCTGATCATAAAAGCTGTTAGGCTTCTGAAACCTTGGATCGTAGTACAGACTTCGACCGCAATTGTAGAATGCGATGATGTTGTCATACTTTCCTGAATGTTGGTCTGCCCAGTTTCTACGGACACGACAGTTTCGGATTAATGGACCAACCACTCCGTTAGGACACGGTCGGATTACCTGGTCTGCTCTTTTTAGCGGACTTTTCATTACCTCTCCTTTGTTGATGTTTTTGAAGTGGAGTTATTCCACCCCCCTATAGTGAATTATATCACAAATCTTTGAAAATAGCAAGTAGTCCATTAATCTCTAAGCGTCTCTGTTCCCCGCTATCGCGATCGCGTAAGGTGACGGTATCGTCTTCCAAAGTTTGAAAATCGATAGTAATACAAAATGGTGTGCCGATTTCATCTTGGCGGCGGTAACGTTTGCCGATGTTGCCGTTGTCGTCGAAGGCAGCATCGGCAATTTCTTTCTTCAGCATTTGATAAACTTCCTGAGCTTTTTTTACCAACTCCGGCTTGTTTTTGAGAAGTGGAAAGACGGCTGCTTTAATCGGAGCGATAGCGGGTGAAAAGCGCAAAAAAGCGCGTTTTTCGCCGCCCAATTCATCTTCCGTGTAAGCATTCGTTAAGATAGCCAGCACTAGTCGATCTACTCCAAATGACGGCTCAATACAGTGTGGAATAAATTTTTCTTTAGTTTCCTCATCTAAATAAGAGAAATCAGTCTTACTGGCTTCGGCATGAGCTTTTAAATCAAAATCAGTCCGGTAAGCAAGGCCGCATAATTCTTTGCGACCAAACGGATATTCAAATTCAAAATCGATAGTGCGTTTGGAATAATGAGCTCTTTCTTCTTCAGGAACCTCCAATTCACTTACTCCACTTTTTAAACCAATTTTCGAAAGCCAGTCGATGATTTCATCTTTAAGATCTTCAAAAGATTTTTTCCACTCCCCTTCTTTCACAAAGTATTCGATTTCCATCTGTTCAAATTCTCGAGTCCGGAAAAGAAAATCACGGGGAGCAATCTCGTTTCGAAAAGCTCGACCGATTTGAGCCAGCCCAAATGGCAGCTTTGGATGATAAGCGTCAATAATATTCTTGAAATTAACGAACATTCCTTGAGCCGTTTCCGGTCTCAAATAGGAAACGGCCGTCGCCTCTTCCGAGGCGCCGACCTGCGTCTTAAACATCATGTTAAATTGCTTGGCTTCGCCAAGAGTTCCACCACATTCTGGACAGATTGAGGCGTTTTCGATTTGATCGGCCCGAAAACGCCTCTTGCATTTTCGACATTCAACCAACGGATCGGAGAACCCGCTGACATGACCGCTGGCTTCCCAGACTTTCTGATTCATAAGAATAGCGGTTTCAATGCCAAAAATATCTTCGCGATTCTCCACAAAAGTTTTCCACCAATCTTTTTTGATGTTGTTTTTGAGGGCCAGCCCGAGTGGACCGTAATCGTAAGTACCGGCCAAGCCTCCATAAATTTCAGAGCCGGGGAAAACAAAACCACGTCGTTTAGAAAACGAGACGATTTTTTCCATCAGATTCTCGGAATTTTCCTTCTTCATTATCTAAAGTATACAATGAATTAAAGGGGCGCGCTGCAGGCGCGCCCCTTTCTCTTTTTGCCCCATTTATTTCACCACCTGATCATCTCCCGAATGAAAGGCCGGATCGGTGCTTAAGCGAGTAGTCAATTCTTTATTAGTATTTGTCAAAATCGTATTGGTAAAGTCATCGGTACCTTTAACCGTCGCTTCATTGATTAAGTTGGGAGAGCTGCCAAACTGGCTGACGCTCGGCAAAAGCGAAATCTGGAAAGAAAGGCGTCGTGGCGAATTCACAAAACCGGTGCCGGCATCCAGATTTCCAACTTTCCAAGTAATTTGTTTGTTAACAGGATTAAATGTGACGTCTTCATTAGTAGGGCTAATCTTCCCGAGCCAGCTAACATAACTTGGCAATGTAGCTGTGACTGTCACGTTATCCGCTCGATTAAAAGAATTAGTCAAAGCCCAGTTAATAGTATAGGTAGTCGGTACTTCGGCTTTTGGCGGAAGTGGGCCGCTGTTCTGGAACGGTCCAACTGAATAGACAGCTGAAGATGTCAGCAGTAAATTAGAAGCTACTTTCAGAGTGGTTGAGCCGCTAGTGTTAATGGATTGCGGAACATTTGATTCCGAAAGACGTTGGCCAGTGACACTCTCATTAAATGTAATAATTGGATTACGGAAGGAGCTCATGGTTTGATAATTAGTTGGAACAGTTTGAAAAGTGAAGTAGACTCCTCCTTTAGCTCCCGGGCCAATATTGGCCAAATCCGGAGTGTTGGTCTGATCCCAAGTCAGAGTATTGTCGGCCGATCGATAAAAACCTCCGCCCGCATCCACAGATGTTTTGTCCAGAATTGGTCCGTTTAATTTAACCGAGATGGACGCATTGGTAATGGAAGTATTCAGATTATTTTTCCAATTAATGGCTCCGTGAACAAGTTGCCCGCTTTGAATAACGTGAATGGTGGCCGGATCGCCATCAAAAGTCAGTGGCGTTTGGAAAAATGGCTTGCTAATCGCTACCGTCTGAGAGGTGTTAATAAAAATGGTGCTGATGTTACTTTGACTCGAGCTTGAGGCAGTACCGGTGTAGAAATGGAAGACTCTTTGATCGCCGTCTTCGCCGGTAATTCGTCCCGTAATAGTAATATCGCGACTTGCCCCTTTTGAAAGAGTGCCGAGATTCCAGACATTTTTCAGAAAGGTAGGAGTCGGAGTAGCATTCTCAAAGCTAAAACCAAATGGATAATCTACTTTCAAAATTAAGTTATTTAAATCTATACCGGAATTTGAAACAAGATGAGCATTAAGAGTCAGCTCTTCGTTTGAATTAATTTCTTTCAGAGAATCAATGGTTAAGGTGACGGGCGCAGAAGCGATTAAAATACTGTAATCACTTTCTTTGGAATAGACAGCATTCGAACCGGCGATGCGGTAAGTTAGAGTCACTTTAATAGTTTGATGACTGTTTTCTTCACCGTAAAGAACAGATTTGGCCGTCTCCCTAAGAGACTGGCCGGGATTAATAGTTTCAATTGAAAGTTGGTCGGATTTTAAGGGAGTATTAAAGTCGGCGGCACTTTTTGTTCCGTCTGGATAATCAAAGGTGAGGTCAGCCAATTGCAGCGGAATATTATTCTTGTTTGTAATTTCCACATCAATAGAAAGAGCTTGGCCGGCAGCCACAGAAACAGGCGCGATAATGGCCATATTAATATTATTGGAAGAGACGACGTTCGAGCCACGGAAATAAACGTAGGCGGCCACGGCGATGGAAGCGACAAAGAAAATAACGGCAAAGATTAAAAGACCGCGAAAGAAAAAACTGTATTGATTAGTGTCGGATTCGGCCCCGAGAAGAATCGGCTCTTGATCAATTGGCGGCTTTTCCCAATCTTTTTTCACCTCAAACTCCCCTGGATGAAGCTTGCGGCGCTTAACTTCCGATGGAGGCGGATGGCTCTTTGAATAAAGGCTTTTGCGCAGTTCATTTATTTTATCCTGCTCTTCCGGCGTTGGCATGCGTAAATTATAACACGCTTGAAATTCAGCAATTAAAGTTGAGATTCTCGCAGTGAAAGATTAATAGTGGAGATAGCCTCTTTACTGACAATCCCCATTTGCTCAAGCAATTCCTGATGCCAGATTTCGGTCTGGAGGAATGGTTCGAAGGTAGAATTCTGGCCGAGATAACCGAGGGAATTCAAAATGCGGAGGACTAGAATAGCTTCGAAGTTGGAGAGCAGTTCGTTAGAGAGAAAGCGGCCACGCTCTTTGCCAGCAAAGAGCGTGGCCGCTCTCAAAATCTGAAAAAGTTCTTCATTTTTCTCTTCGCCGGCTAGTAATCGGCGAAGCAGACTAAAGACGCGAGCAAAAACATTAAACTGCTCGCGCCCCAACTCTTCATACAAATTATTGAGTTTCGAAGCGCTGGTAATCCGCCAAACATCCTTCCCTCGCACCAGTGACAAATGACTTAACGAATAATCCTGCAAAGAATATCGCAATTTTGATTCAATCAGGCGCACGCCCTGCGCCGTGGCGTCAATCTTTCCAAGATCTCGAGTCAAAATATTGAAGTAGCGATTAGCTTCCCCGCTATTTGAACTCCCCAAAATAAATCCGTCTGTTTGATAGATGTGATGGGACATTATTTTGATATCTCCAATAATTTCTCTAAAACAATTGGTAGTTCATTAAAACCATCTTCCCCATTTATGTGTCCGGCGTTTTTAATAATAATTATTTCTGGATTCAATCGTTCCTTAAATAGTTGAGTATTTTCTTCAAATGGCACCACCGGATCATTATCCGAAAAGATTGTGACTATTCTAGAAGAGCGTTTTTTTATCATTGCAAAATCAATTGGTGTCTTGAACCACGGTTCAGCTATCTCGTCTTCCCCTTCTAGGTTCATCAATGTAAACCATGGGGCTACTAATATAGTGCCCCCCATAGCGTTTCCGGGTCTAGCCAAATAACGAAGAGCGGTTTGCGTACCAATGCTATGGCCAATTAAATAGGTGTTTTTATCAGTTTTACCGATGATCTTTTCAAGCTGAGAAACCCACTTATCAATTTGAGGGGTTTCTGTCTCTGGCATATCCGGAACCTGTACTTCAAAACCTCGAACTTCTAATTCTTTTTTCAGCCACGGAAACCAATCAGATTTCGAATCAGCTCCCCAGCCATGGATAATAATTACTCTTTTCATTTCATGATTTTCAATCTTACGGCCATATCTTCAATTTGAATTTCTTTTCCCTCGCCATCTTCAAACTTAATCTCCTTTAAACCGGTGGCGTGGGAAATTTCGGTCTGGAATTTTTTAATTAGAGCCTCGCCAGCTGGGCTTGCTGAAATTACAAGCCCAGCCTTTTCTCCTACCTGTAGTCCTTCTTCTTTTCTCAAATCTTGAATGGCTCTCATAAGTTCACGTACCTGTCCTTCTTCTTTTAATTCAGAGGTAATGTTGGTATCCAGATGAACTTCACTGTCAAGATGTTTGTCAATATGCACCTCTTTGATGTTCAATTCATCTTTAATTAATTCCAAAAAATCTTCACCTAAACCTTTAAATTTAATTACCAACCGTTGAAGAGGCTGTCGGACTTTAATATTCCCTTTAGCTCGCGCTTCCAAGCCAAAGGAGACAATTCTTCTAGTTTCTTCCATATCTTGAAGCAGATTTTTAGAGCTTGAAGCTGAAGGATTAGGCCAATTTTCCAAATGTACACTTTCTTTGCCATCTTCGCCTTTCACTTTTTGATAAATATCTTCGGCTAGAAATGGCATAAATGGCGCCACTAATTTTGAAAATTGCAGCAGAACGAAATGAATGGTGGAGAGAGCCGCCTGTTTGTCATCTTCGTCTTCACTCTTGAATCGTTCGCGGGAGCGCCGTAAATACCATGTTGAAAGATCGTCAATGAAATTGGCAATCGGTCGAGCGGCTTTGTCCAATTCGTATTTATCCAGATTCCTTGTGATTTCATTATTTAACTCATTTAGTCGAGCAATAATCCATTGGTCTAGAATATTTTCAGATTTCGAATTTTGGACTTCGAATTTTCCGTTTTTATACAATTCGTAGAAACTGACAACATTAAGCAGTCGATTTAATACTTTTTTAGTCACTTCATCCAGCCCTTTTTCGGAAAAGGCCACTTCTTCAGCCCGCACTGCCGGAGAAGAAATCAGGAAATAACGCAAGGCATCTGCGCTGAATTTGTCGATGGTAGGCTCAAGATCTGGATAATTTTGCAGGCTTTTGGACATCTTGCGGCCATCTTCAGCTAAAATTAAGCCGTTTACTACCACATTTTTATAAGGCGACTGATCGAACAATTCATAATTCAAAACTAGAAGCGCGTAAAACCAGCCGCGGGTCTGATCCAGCCCTTCGGCGATAAAATTAGCTGGGAATATGGTCGGTTTTGCTTTACCAAAAAAGCTTTTTTTAACAGACGCAGGATCATAGGGAAAATGGAGTTTGCCGTATGGCATCGATCCCGACTCATACCAAACGTCAAAAACTTCCGGCACTCGCCTGAATTCGTCACCGCAATCACATTTCCAAGTCACCTCATCGATAAATGGTCGATGAAAGTCCAGCTGATATTTTTCATTATGTGGGATTTCAGCAAAATCAAAATTCCTAATTTCGGCGTTTGTGAGCATCCATTTATTTTCAAACTGTTTCCGCCAACTTGTTATGTCTTGATTAAAAACCCCATCTGCCCCCATCATCATTAATTCTATCGGTAAATTGTGGGAAATGATAAAAATATTTTTCCCTTTGTATTTTTTATCAATCTCATAGAGAAATTCCATGACTCTGTTTTTTACATCTGACCAATTTTCTCCACTTTTGGGTTTTTTGATAAATCGATCTTCCCGAGAAGCAAACTGCTCATGATATTCTTTCCAGCTTTTACCCTCATACTCACCCGCATCTAATTCCCTAAGGCGTTTATCAACAATAATTTTATCTTCTGGGAGATTAAGTACTTTATTGACAATGTCCTTTGTCTCCGTTGTTCGGAAAAAATCTGAGACAGCCAATAGATCCACTTTTTGATGTTTTAAGGTTTTAGCGGCATTTTCTACTTGTTCTTTCCCTAACTTGGTTAAATGATCCTCGTTGGAATAAACAGAACTAACTAAGTTTTTAGTGTTGGCCTCAGACTGCCCGTGCCGCATCAAAAAATAATTATTTCGTCGCGTTTTGGCTTGGATATCGGCGAGAGATCCCAAAACTTCCCGCTTTTCACATTTTTCGCATTTCCAGACCGGAATTGGGGCACCCCAATAACGGGAACGGGAAATAGCCCAGTCACGGGCTCCTTCGAGCCAGTTACCAAAGCGATTTTCGCCAATATTTTTAGGCACCCAGTTTATTTTCTGGTTTTCGGCGACTAACTTGTCTTTAAAGTCCGTTACCCGAACAAACCATGAGGAAGTGGCGTAATTTAATAGCGGCGTCTCACAGCGCCAGCAGTGCGGATATGAGTGAACAATCTTCTCTTTGGCATAGAGAAGGTTGTGATGAGCCAGATATTTAATAATTTCTATATCAGCTTTTTGGTGATCATCTTTTGGTTTAGCTAATTCATTAGCAAAATCTTCTACTTCTGCCTTAAATCGGCCGTTCGAATCAATGTGCTGGATAAACGGAAGTCCTTCTTTTTTGGCCAATTGAAAATCCTCATCACCAAAAGCCGGAGCCATATGCACAATGCCTGTTCCTTCTTCGGTAGTAACAAAGTCGGCGGCATAAATTTTCCAGCCGCGTTTTTCGGCATTCGCATTCCCCTGAACATCTTTTAACGGAACATTTTGATAATAATCAAAAAGAGGTTTGTAAGGCTGACCGATTAATTCGTTAGAGCTGACATTTTTTTCGATATCGTAAGGTTTATCTTTAAAAACGCCGGCCAGTCGATCTTTGGCCACAATATAAGAAATTCCTTCACTTTCCACCTGGACATATTCAATTTTTGGATTGATGGCGAGAGCTACATTTCCGGGCAAGGTCCACGGTGTAGTGGTCCAGGCCAAGACAAAAACATCCGGTTTATTAATCAATTCGAACTTAGCGTAGACGGAAATGTCCGTGATATCTTTATAACCCTGATTGACTTCAAAGTTTGAAAGTGGAGTGCCGCAGCGCGGACAGTATTGCATCACCAGAAAGCTCTGGTAAATGCGTCCTTTTTTGTCGAGCTCTTTGAAAGACCACCAAACACTTTCGGTGTAAGTCGGATCCATCGTTCGATAATCATTTTCCATGTCTACCCAACGAGCGATGCGTGGGATGATCTTCTTCCATTCGTCGGCATAACGCAAGACACTCTTTTTGGCGGCCGCATTGAATTTTTCAATACCGTACTGCTCAATGTCACGTTTGTTGTTCAGTCCCAATTCTTTCTCAATCAGATTTTCAATTGGCAAGCCGTGACAATCCCAGCCCCATTTTCGCTCCACGTGATATCCTTGCATAGTTTTGTAACGCGGAATGACATCTTTTATAGTGTTGGGCAAAACATGGCCGAAGTGAGGCAAGCCGGTGGCAAAAGGAGGACCGTCATAAAAAACAAAATTGCCTTTCGGCGACTCTTTGGAAAGGCTTTTCTCAAAAATCTGATTTTCCTGCCAGAATTTTAGGGTTTCCTCTTCTTTTTTGGCAATTTCGCTCTTATTTAAAGCCATGTATTAAGAATACTACATCTTCTCGGGAACTTGAATGCCTAAAAGATATAAACCATTTTTCATGACTGTTGAGACGGATTGAGTTAAGGCTAATCTGTAACTGGAATTTTTGTCTTCTTTATCAATGATTTTTGAGTGGGCGTAGAAATTATTAAATTCTCCAGCTAATTCAATTAAGTAAGTGGCGAGGTGATGGGGTTCCATTTCATCCAAAGCACGTTGGACAATTTCTGGGAAGCGATAGAGGTAACGTTCGAGAGAGGTGGATGGCGGAGGCGTTTCAGTAGTCGCCTCCGCCATCATTCCCTCTTCCTTGGCCTTTCGCAAAACTGATTCAGCGCGGGTGTGAGTGTACTGAAGATACGGTCCCGAATCCCCTTCAAATGATAGAGAATTTTCAATATCAAAAATGATATCCTTGCCAATCTTTTGTTTAAGAATTGAGTATTTAATGGCGCCGACGGCAATAATGGAAGCCAATTTAGTTTGTTCCTCTTCATTAAAGCCGCGATCTTTCATCTTTTCTTTGGCTCGGTTTTCAATCTCAGACAAAAGCGCTTCGGCAGCGATGACTTCGCCGGTGCGGGATGACATCTTGCCGGTCGGCAATTTTAGCAGACCGTGAGAAATATGTTTGGTCTTTTCGGCTAATTTTGGATTGGTGAATTCTAAGGCTTTTAGCAGAACTTTAAAATAATCATTGACTTCATTGGCAGTCACTACGATAGAAAGATCGTACGGGAAAACTTCGTGCTTCATTTCAGCCAAAGCAAGCTCTTTGGCTTCATAGGTTGGCAGGCCCTGACTGTTAATAAAGACGCGGGTGTGAAGTCCGGATTTTTCTTCCTTCAGGACCACAGCCCCTTCACTTTCTTCAAAGACGCCTTTCTTTAGAAATTTCGTCACTATCTCTTTGCCGCGTGGCGCCGCTACGCTCTCAAAAAAATATTGATCAAATTGCGTACCGAGCTTTTTATAGATTTCTTCAAAATACTCTAGACTCCACTCGCGACCTTGATCATAAAACTGGTTAATCTCTTCATCAGAGCGATCATAGATTTTCTGGTTGATTGAATTGATCTCCTTTTCATTTTCCGGAGAGTCTTTAGCATGACTGGCACCGAGAGCATAGGCTTGGCCAAGGTATTTGATGCGGGAAGAGAGGGCGGCCGTTTCCGCAGGAAACGGCTCTTTCATAAATCGAATGCCCCAAATAGCCAGCGCGACATGGCGCCCCGCATCCCCTTGATAACAAACTCTTTTAATATTCGCCGAGGCGAAAGAAATGATTCGCGAGAGGGATTCTCCGACGGCATTACTCATCAAGTGACCGATATGAAATTGTTTAAAGGGATTCGGGTCGGTGTACTCAACTAAAATCAGCCGATCTTTAAGAGTTTGATTCTGGCCGAAATTTTGGCCGCTTTTTGCCGCGGCCAAAATTTCGGCTACCCTCTCTCTAAAAAACTTGCCTGACAAATAAAAATTAATAAAACCCGCTCCCGCCACTTCGACCCTTTCAACATCAATATCTTTTTTCTCATTTAATTTTTGGGTAATCTCCACCGCCAGCGAAAGCGGCTCCTTCTTTAACTTCTTTCCCAGCACTAAAGCCACATTGGAAGAATAATCTCCATGATCAAGGTTGGTTGGATGCTCCAAAACAAATTCCGGAACTTCTAAATTCAGTTCCTTTAAAGCCACCTCTATGAGTTCTTTTAATTTCGGCACACTCATGAGTTTATTATATGCTAAATCAAAATAAAATCCGCCAATCATTTGATTGACGGCCGGATATTATACTTATCAATGAGATGCCGAGTAATTTCATCTGCAATGTAAGAAGGGTGCTGACAGCCATCAAGTATTTTCCAACGTTCTGGCTCAGCTAAAATCTGCTCTTCATAATTCTTAATCACTTTCGAGTTTTCAAGAATCCGATCATTGTCATACGGTCCCATAAGCAAGCTTCGCAGGTACCCCTGCGCTTCTTGTAGACCGTCCTCTTCGCTAATCCGAGGATAAAAAAGCTGATCGGGTAGAAGAGCATTACCATACCGCTGGTAAAGAAGATTGATCCTTTCAGAAAAATCTTCTTGGTTTATCTCCGATTGATAGTGAGCTTTAGTCGCTTCCACGTAGGCATGCCAGCTAATAACTGACTTTCCTTGAGCAATAATTTGCCTAACTTTTTCCGCTTGAACCAGACAATAACTTAAGCAGATCTCAAGTAATTGATTGGAGGAAAATCCCAGCGGTGGAAATAAGACGCTAAAAAGTTGAGGTTTGGTTCTTTCTCCAATGCCGGCGCGTGGTCGTCCATAAAAATTCAGAACCCCTCGAAACCTTGATTGCAAGAGACGATAGGCTGTTTCTTTGTTAAATCGTGACACTCCGGCGAAAGCAAAGTGATAACCTCTTTTACGAGGTTCGCGTTTAAAGAGCTTCATTCATTTTTAAGATAGCACAAGAAAAATTTTTGCCTAGAGGATTATTTCTGGCGCAAGATTGAGTCAATCTTTCGGGCAATCTTGCGCATATCTTCTTCCTTCTTGCCGCGAGTAGTTTCCGCGGCCGTACCCAAGCGTATACCCGATGGATCAACGGCGCTGCGCGATTCACCCGGAATTGTATTTTTGTTGACGATAATGCCAGCTTTCTCTAGTCGATCACTGGCTTCCTTGCCGGAAAGTCCTGTGCCCCCCATCCAAGTGTCCATCAAAATCAGATGGCTGTCAGTACCTCCGGAAATAATCCGCCAGCCGAGTTTGGCCAATTCACCCGCCATGGCAGCTGTGTTCTTAATCACTTGCTTGGCGTAGTTTCTAAATTCCTTAGTATCAGCTTCTCCAAGAGCCACCGCCACGGCGGCAATCTGATTGAGGTGCGGACCGCCTTGCATACCGGGGAAGATGGCTTTGTCAATCTTTTTGTCAAATCCCCTCTCGTCTTTTCGCACAAAGATCATGGCCGCTCGCGGGCCGCGCAGGGTTTTATGAACCGTAGTGGTAACAACATCGGCGTAATCAAAGGGCGAAGGATAAGCGCGACCGGCCACCAGTCCGGCAAAGTGAGACATGTCCACCATTAAAATGGCCCCAACTTTATCGGCAATTTTTCTAAATTTTTTAAAATCAACAATGCGAGGATAAGCGGTAAAACCGGCCACAATAATGTCCGGCCTTTCCAGTTCAGCAATTTTTTGGAGAGCTTTGAAATCCAGAGTTTCAGTTTTTTCATTTACTCCGAATGGCACCTGCTGCCAGAAACTGCCGGTAATGGAAACTTTGTGTCCGTGCGTGAGGTGCCCACCCGCCGTCAGACTCATACCCATAATTTTGCCTCCTGGCGGCACCAGGGCTAGATAAACGGCCACATTGGCGGGAGAACCGGAGAGAGGTTGGACATTCACGTGCCATTTCTTTGGATTTAATTTGAATAATTTCAGAGCCCGAGCTTTTGCCAAGTCTTCTATTTGGTCAGTCACCTCGTTACCCCCATAGTAACGTTTAGCCGGATAACCTTCAGCATATTTATTAGTCAGCTCCGATCCGAGAGCCGTGAGTACATCCGCCGACACAATATTCTCGGAAGCAATAAGATTAATAACTTTTTTCTGGCGCGAAATTTCTTCTTTAATTAATTTAGCAATTTGTTTATCTTTCATGATTCATTGAAATTAAAGTGGAATAAAGGGAAACGGTTTTTTAGGAAGCTAAATCATAAAAACATCTTATCATAAATAAAATACGCCCAGAGATTATACGGGTGAGGTTAGTTTTGTAAAGATTTTGACTTTTTGAAAGGCGATAAGATAGACTGAGGATATGAAGCCATACGATCAGCGGACGGCTGATAATCAATACCAAATTCTTCTTCGAAAAATCCTCGAAGAAGGAGAAAAAATGACGAGTCAACAAGGCATCGAT
This sequence comes from Candidatus Paceibacterota bacterium, assembly GCA_035652395.1. NCBI lineage: Bacteria > Bacillati > Minisyncoccota > Minisyncoccota bacterium. The sequence continues at coordinate 60,490 of DASRDX010000012.1, forward strand.
GCTATCACTTTAATGGCTCCCGGCTCGATGCGTTTTAAAATGGAAAACGGGTTCCCAATGATCACTGAACGAAACATGAATCCGAAAACTTCGGAGTTTCTGCCGGTAACAGTCTGGCAGCAAGCTATCGGGGAAATTTGTGCATTTATAAATGGCGCTCGGACACTGGAGCAGCTTGAGAGTTTTGGTTGTTATTGGTGGAAAGCTTGGGGGACGCCGGAAAAATGCGCCAAACGCGGATTGGCACCAGGAGATCTAGGGCCAGGTTCTTATGGCGCCGCCTTTCATGACTTCCCCACCATTGAGGGTCCTACATTCAATCAATTTAAACATATTGTTGAACAAATAATTGAAGAACCTCACCTTCGTACTCATTTTGTCAGTCCGTGGATTCCACAATATATAGGCCGCGGCAAAGGCAAACAACAAAAAGTAGTGGTAGCGCCCTGCCATGGTTGGGTTCATCTAAAAGTAATCAACAATAAATTAACTTTGCACATGTTCCAGCGATCGGGAGATGTTCCAGTGGGAGTACCGTCAAACATGATCCAATATGGAGCCTTATTAATGATGCTGGCTCACGTTACCAATACTATTCCTTATGAATATATCCATACTATTTCCGATGCCCATATTTATGTTGATCAAGTCGAAGCTGTAAAAACTATGCTGGAGAGAGAACCTCGACCATTACCGACCATGACCCTAAACGCTGAAAAGAAAGATCTTTTTGCCTTTCGGTATGAAGATTTCTCTCTATCAGATTATAATCCTCATCCGGGAATCAAAAAAATTCCTGTCGCAATCTAAAATGACTGGAGAGGATCAAAATTTCGTTGAGTTATCAAACGCTCGCCGCGAAGACCAAAAAAAGGTGTTGGAGCAAATTATTGCAGATGGAGTTTGTCCTTTCTGTAGAGAAAATTTAGTAAAATATCATAAAAATCCGATACTTAAGGAAGGTAAATATTGGCTGTTAACTGAAAATCAATGGCCATACATTTATACCAAACATCATTACATCGCTATTTATAAAACTCACCAAGAAAGTATTATTGATATCGATTCAGAAGCAGGTTCTGAGTTAATTAAGCTTTTTCAAGAATTGGTGCGTCAGGAAAATATTCCGGGTGGAGCGGTTGCCATTCGATTTGGTTCAAATTCTAAATTTGGTAATTATGGCAGCAGTGTTCGTCACATACATGCCCATCTTATAGAACCTGATTTAGAAAATCCGGAAAAGATAGCGATTAAATTTAAGATTGGTGATCCTAAGGGAAGAAAGAAATAAATTGACTTTAGACTTCAATGTGTTAAAAAGGCCTTAGTAAAAAGGAGGACAAAATAGAACCTAAAAATTTAATAACGGTACCGGGTCTTCAGGAGGAAGAGATTGGCAGTTTGCTCAATGTACGGACATTCCCCCAATACATATCGATGGTTGAAGGAATTCTGGCCAAGCGGTGCATGTTCTGTCAGATTGACCCGACCAAAAACACCGTGATTTATGAAAACAGGTCGTGGAGAATGTGGTTAAATCCGTTTCCGCAAAAGCACCACGCCTTTCATATAGTGGCAGCTTACCGACTGCACACTAATGATCTCGCGGCTTTAAACGATGACGATTGGAGAAGATTGGGTAAGGCTTTTTCTTGGGTCCAGGAAAAATACAAATTCCCCGGCGGGGCATTAGCTATCCGGTTCGGTAATCCAAGATTCAACGCCGGTAGCATTCGTCATCTTCACTTCAACATTCAAGTGCCTGACGGAAGTGGTCGAGTTCAAATAACCTTGGCCAAGGAGCCGGAGGAAATTCTGGCGAAAAACCAGATACTGAGAGTCTTCGAAAAAATGCGGCAAGGAACTTCATTCGAAAATCTTTCGCTAGCCGAGCAGAGTTTAGTTAGGGATCGCATGCAATAGCGATCCTTTTTATTTAGTCAACTCGGATAATCTCAATACCTTTATCTTTAAAAATCATCTCGCTGTCGAGAACGCCGTATCCGCTTCGATAAAAGACTCGTTTGATTCCCGCGCAGGCCACCACTTTAGCGCAAGGAGGACATGGGAAAGTAGTAACGTATATATCAGTTCCCTCCGTAGAAGTTCCTTCTCGTGCCAAATCGGCGATTATCTTGGCTTCAGAATGAATAAAAATAGATAGCTCAAGGTGAACGCCCTTATGAAAATTATTCCGCGGGTCCCCCTCGTACATCGGAGAGTGTTCCCCTCGCACCGCCTCATTATGGGTCTGGTGTAAAATTTTTTTATCCTTAACAAGAATGGATCCAACTCGACGCCAAATATCTGTACTCTTTTCTGCTTCTTGCTCGGCCAGCTTCATAATCTCTCTATCAAATTCTGCAGTTGATATTCTGTCCGGCCTTAATTCAGTTTCCTGAACTGTCTTATGTTTATCCCATCTTAAAAAGAGTGGGCTGTAAATTATTTCCTTTTTAGACAAATACTTATCGGCCAGAGATTTCATTACTTCTTCATTGGGCAAAATAATTCGAATCTTTTCATCCTTAAGCTTTTCCAAAGCTGGTTCGTCTAATATTTGCACTTGGTCAAACAAACTCCAGCTTTCTAAGGCTTTCTTGACTTCATCGGGATTGAGCTGTCGGATATCTTTAGCTAAATGAGGGAAATCAGCAATTAGATCCTTCCCTAAAATAAAAATTTCTTTTGCTTCAGGATGACTTGCGAAAAGCTTCCTATAGCCTTCGTGGAGAACGGGTATATAAGCAATGATAACAGTTTTCATTAATCCTGATTTTTAAGATTATTTAAGACTTCTTCAATAGTGTCCATTATTTTTGGTGTTAGTGCCATGCCCAAGCTCTTGGCCGTACTGATTTGTAATTTTCTGATTTTGGCACTAGTTGAAGTGGTGGCCATCGGGTCTAATATCACCACTTCTTTGCACCACTTTTTTAATTTTTTTATCTGCGCCCTGTTGTAAGTTGTCTTAGTCGCAATCAGAGTGTCCGGCCTAATCATTTTAATTAATTGCCATTTTGGCGCTTTAAGAGGTTTTAAAACCACCACATCTACTGGACGAAGGTGCGCCACCATTTCAAGTCTTTCTTCTTCCGGAACGACCGGGCGCTCAGGCCCTTTTCTATTGCGAACTTTTTCATCACTATCCACGCCTACTATTAAAATATCCCCGTGTTTTTTGGCAGTCTCAAAATATCGGGCGTGACCGATATGAACCATGTCATAGGTACCTTGAGTCAAAACAATTTTCAGCCCTAAACCTCGGCAGTGTTCAACTAATTGAGCTAGGCGTTTGTAGTCAGATATATACCGTTCACGGAAATTTGATCCAGAACTGAAGATGCCTCGATTTATAGAAATATTCTCGGAAGACATACGAAAAAATTATTTAATAGTAAAAACTTTATCAGTTCCGTAATATTCTGGCCAGTGGCTATTGTAAAAAGCAAACATTCGCTCAATTCGCTCTTGGGATAATTCCCCTACTCCAAAATCGGCCATTAAGACCAGAAGGTTAGATTTGGCGGCAGCGGCCTCTTCCTCATTTTCAATTACCTTCTCAAATTCGGCCAAATAACCATAACCGGCATTTTTGTCGATAGTTATATTCGTATCTTCCAATTGATACTCTTCCCTCTCGCGCGACCATTTAGCTTGATATTGGAGACCGGCAGCTAGCAAGACCTTGTCTAAGTCCTCCAAACTCATATTCGTTTCTGATTCAAACTCCATTCGAGAGACGCCATTGTCGCTAGTATGATCGTCAAGCGAAGCCTTGATTACCAATAACACTTTTCCATTTGATTCGCGGGTGCGGATGGAGAAATTTTTACCGCGGGTAATGATTTCAGAAAAAATTTCTTTTTTATCATTGGGTAGATACGAAAGAATATCGCTGTGAAATTTTGAAAGGTCAGTGTAGGTGAAGTAGTGATTTAACTGTTTGTCGTGAATTTCTGATTTTAGTTTACCGCCCTTAGCCACAATTTTCTGGCGAAGCGTGTCGGCATTTTCTTTACTACCAAGCAGGCTTTTGATCTCGATTTCATAACTTTTCGACATAGTGAATAAAGTATAACAATCCTCCCTAATTGAACAACTTTCAAGAAATGGGCAAGCGTTTTATAATTCGAAGATGATTAAATGTTTCATTATTGCCGCTCAAAGCGCTGACGGTTTCATCGCTTTGGATCCGGCCCATCCCTCAAGCTCCCTTAACTGGACTAGCAAGGAGGACAAGAAACACTTTGTTGAGCTAACTAAGCGAGCCGGTGTGGTGGTGGTTGGTCATACCACTTTTAAGACTTTCCAGAAACCTTTAAAAGACAGATTAAATATTGTTTATTCTCGAGAGCCCCTTCAAATAGAAGGAGTGGAGGTCATGAACGATGAGCCGCGTCTCCTTTTGGAGAAACTGGAAAAGCAAGGCAAAACCGAAGTGGCAATCTGTGGCGGCAGCCAGATCTACACCATGTTTATGAAAGCCAGCGTGGTGGATAAAATTTATCTGACGGTTGAACCCGTAGTCTTCGGACAAGGCCTTTCCCTTTTCAAAGAGCCTATCGAAGCCAAGTTGCGTCTAGAAAATCTGGAAAAAACTGAAAGTGGTACTTTGTTCCTAGAATATAGCGTGGTTAAAAGTGAGACATGAGTCTCACTTATTTTATTTAAATAAAAAGTGAGGTTTGAGACCTCACCTAAACGCTTGAGATTTGGTTACTATTTTCCTGATCTCTTCAATTGCTCTGTGAACATCTGGACATTGAATGACGGTAAATCGAGGCCATTGCCGTCGATGATACCAACCCTTCAGAGCTTCAAAAAGCTCCTCTTTAAAAACGATGGCTAAGAGTTGGGACCCGTAATTATGCAGAGAATGACCCAGAGCGAAGGAAATTTGCATTAGACTTTCTCTGCACTTGTCAGAGATGAAAAAAACGGAAAGAGTGGCTGTTCTAGTCAGCTGCGCTACGTGCTGTACGTGATTTTCTCTTTCTTGTGTATCTGGCACCTGATGAAGAGAGGTCAAATCTAAATATTCTAATTTATACTCCTCTTCCCTCAGAACCTGCCTTAAGTAGGTCAGATCATCAGGTAAAAGAACGTTCCAGCCGTGACAGATGACTATGGTAGGTTTTGGACGATAGGAGGAAACCCTGTTTTGACGGAGAAAAGTGGACTGATTCATTTCTGACTGAAACTTTAGCTAAAATGGCCAAAAAGTAAAGACCTGACCGATAAATAAAAGACATCCTTGTGGGATGTCAGAAATCGAGTCTGTATTGGTTATCAGCCTCTCGCCAGAGAAAATAAATGGTTCGTCCATCCTCTCTTTCGATATGACCGTCCTTTTTGAAGAGCTCCCTCGGTATCACACACTGGAATATATGCCGATTATAAACTGCCCAAATACCGGGCCATTTTTCCGATTCAACGGGTATCCGACGTTCCACTTGAAGGCAATCAGATAATTGATACTTTGAAGGATCGTGAAAACCAAGTTCCTGTTGCAAAGCCCGTTGTGCTGATTTAATTTTTTCTTCTCCTCTTAACATCGTTTCGCCAATACCATTGAAATTGGAACGTCTTAAAATAGTACCGTTGTCGCAAACCTGCCGGTCTTCGTAGATTTCCAGCAAGCGACCTCGATAACGATGCAGAACGATGACCACAGCCGCGTGGACATGAATGATTAGCTGATCACCACAGTGGTTTTGGAAATATAATTTCTCCCGTTCATGATATTGGAAAAACGCTTCCAGACTGCGAGACGCTCCCTGTCCCCAGGTTTGCCATGGGACCTTATACTTATTCAGGAGCCGAAAAATTTCTGAACGAGATTTAATCTTCTCGGAAACAGCTGTTAATGCCATTGGTATCCTTTCTGGATACCTTATAGCTTAGTCTGAAAGATTTTACAAGGTTACTTTACTTAACCTCCACGCCCATAGATCTCGCGCTTCCCTCGATAATCTTGGAAGCTGCTTCAATATTGTTGGCGTTAAGATCTACCATCTTCTTCTCGGCAATTTCCCGAATTTTGGCTTTAGAGATGGTGCCCGCCTTCTTGGTTAAATTGGTGCCTGAACCTTTTTCCGCTCCGATTGCCTTTAAAATCAAACTAGTAGCCGGTTCCGTTTTATAAATCATCTTGTAGCTCCGATCTTCGTAAACTTCCACTACGGTTGGCACAACCTCTCCTCGCCGGTCTTTAGTTTCCTCATTAAAACGCTTGACGAATTCGCCGATATTAATGCCGGCGCCTCCGAGAGTCGGGCCGAGTTGCTGCCCTGGTACGGCTGCTCCGCCCGGAATCTGCATTTTTAGAATTTTGGTGATTTTTTTAGCCATAGACTGATAAGTTATCTTAAATTTTCTTGACTTGCAAGAAGTCTAACTCTACAGGTGTTTCCCGTCCGAACATTGAAACTAACACCTTTACTTTGCCTCGTTCCTCATCTACTTCACTAACTTTACCTTCCAGTTCCTTAAATGGGCCATCAGCAATAATGACGGCATCTCCCGGATCAAGGTTAATAGTGTGTTTAATAGTGTCAGCATTCATGCGCTTGAAAAGTCCTTCCACCTCACTTTTTTCCAGAGGTACGGGATAAACGCCAGAGCCGACGAAGCCGGTTACTCGAGGAGTGTTTCGCACCACATACCAAGAATCATCAGTGACAATCATATCTACTAAAATGTAGCCAGGATAAATTTTTTCTTCCTCCTCTACCCGCTTGCCGCCTTTGATTTTGATTTTCTTTTCAGTTGGAACAAGAACGTTGAAAATTTTATCTTCCATACCAAGCGACTCAATGCGCTGTTTGAGATTTCGCATCACCGCATTTTCATAGCCGGCGTAAGTATGGATGGCGTACCAGTTACGCTCCCCTTCTAATTGCTGTTTACTCATGTTATTTCAAAATAACTTTCTGGATCAAATAAGAAAATAAAGAATCGAACAAACCTAAATAAGCGGCAACTACGAGCGAGATGACGATGACAAGCAGGGTGTAATTAATAGCCTGCCGGCGGCTTGGCCAGCTGACATGCTTCATTTCAATTCGTGTTTCTTTTAGATAATTGCCTAATCCCATGACGATTTGTAGCCTTAAATATACTCGCTAAGGCTCGTTATTTTTACTAAAAAACCCCGCACGGGGTTATAAATTAATCATACTCCGAGCTCTTTAATTGTCAAATAAAAAGACCGGGTTTTGCCGACGGCAAAACCCGGTCTTCCCTTTTCCCTCTATCGAATCTCGTACGTAATCGTTACGTCCGAAGTAATTTTATTTTGGCCAACTGGAATTTCGGGAGCGACCGGAGCAGAGCCTGCGGCCTGACTAAGGGCCATGTCTTTAGCGTACGGAATCGGTCCGGGATTATTGCCGTTCTCTTGGAAACTGACAATTCTGTCAAGATCTATGTCAAGGTCTTTGGCTAACTGCTTAGCTTTAGCTTTAGCGTCGTCAATGGCCAGTTTGCGGGCAGCTTCCTGAAGAGAGGTTGGATTATCAATGCTAAGAGATAGACCGCTGATATTTGAGACGCCGGCACTGCCAACTCCCTGCAAAATTGTTCCAGATTTGGATGGATCTCGAAGCTTCACCGTGATGGTTTCACTTACCTCATAACCGTTAATGGTCGGGGTACCTCCACCGCAATTATAAGCACCGGTTGGACAGATGATGGCGGATCGATCGGCATAAGTTGGATTGACGCTGTAATCGATGGTTTGAATATCTTTTTGATCTACTCCGTTCTTTTTTAGAAAATCAATGGCGGCATTGGCTTTGACGGCCATTTTGTTTTGGGCGTCTGTAACGGTTGTCTCTCTATCACTGGCGGTAAAACTAAAGGTAGCGACAGTTGAAGTGGCAAAGACTTCCCCATGACCGCTGACGGCTATTGTCGGCAAATTGGCGATATTTTCCCCTTTATAATGACCTTCGTGATGGAAAGCAAAAACAATCAGAGCAATTATGACAATAAAAATGAGAGCGCCCCAGAAGCGACGTCGCATGCCGTAACGTTGATAATTTTGACTATCATTGGAATTTTGATCTCCGTTCATAAAAATTAAATTAGATGCTAATAATTCAGTATAACATTTTAACGATTTCTTTTAATTCGTTTATTACCCTTTTCAATTTTACGCATGTTCGTTTCTACCAGATTTTGAAAAAGGGCCGCTACCGTCATTGGCCCGACGCCGCCGGGTACCGGCGAGATAGCTTTTACTATTTTAGAAACATTTTTGAAATCCACATCTCCTACCATTTTCGGAGCGCTAATTTCTTCCTGAAGCTTGGTGATTTTTTTATTCTTTTTAGATGAAGGGCGGCCGGCAATTAAGTTAATACCAACGTCGACAATCACTTGACCCTTTTTGACATGCCGAGAACCGATTAAATTCGGTACGCCGGCCGCCACCACGAGAAGATCCGCTTGGCGAGTTTGAGCAGCCAGATCTTTAGTCTGCCGATGGGCGGTAGTGATAGTGGCTCCTTCTTTTAATAAGAGGGCGGCGGTCGGTCGGCCGACTAAAGCGGAGCGGCCGACCACCACCGCTCTCTTTCCCCGAATGGGGATACGATAATATTTAATTAAATTAAGAATGCCGCGCGGTGTAGCGCCGATTAATCCATCGTCTTCTCCGGTCCAGAGTTTTTTAACATTTTTTGAATGCAAGCCGTCCACATCTTTCTCCGGCAAAATGGTTTCAATAATTTCACTCTTGTTAAGGTGGCGCGGGATCGGCAATTGAATAATTATGCCGTCTATTCGCCGATCCTTATTTAATTTCTCGATTACCTTGATTAATTTTGATTGGGCAATTGTGGCCGAAAATTTTAAATGAGTAACTTTTGCTCCTATTTTTTCTCCGAAAAGTTTTTTCTGCCGAATGTAAGCGCTTGATTGAGCCAGATTTCCAATCTGAACAATAGCCAAAGTTGGTTTTTGGTCTAATTTAGCGATTTTTCTTTTTAAGTCGGCGGCAAATTTATCGCGAACGACTCTGCCATCTAGTATTTTAGCCATTTTGTTGCGGTTTCGGAGAATTAAGACTTTCCGTTTTTGATTCTATCCTTTTAGCTTGAACCGGGTAGATAAGAGCCTCAGCCATTTTTACCAGAATCGGCCAGACATAGGAGCTTCCTCTTAGAAGCAGGATACAAAAAGTAACACAAAAGACTCCCAGAGCGTAACCGCCAATAATATCGCTTAACCAGTGCACGCTTAAGTAAATACGGCTTGCTCCCACCAACAACATTAACAAAAGACAGACAATTAGGAAATAAATTTTCTCTGTATTTGATTTTAGATTGCGCCTCCAGCAATGGAACAACAGCAGGCTGAAAATAGCGATTAGGGTGGCGTGGCCGCTCGGAAAGCTGAAACTATTCTCTTGGAGAATGGTACTAATTGGTCGTGGCCGGCCGATCAAAATTTTCAAAGAATATTCGCCAATGACTCCCAGATTTAAAGCGAAGAAGGACAATAAAGCGTAATACCATTCTCTCTTGTGAACGAGGTAACCGATAAATAAACAGGAAAATAGGAAAACATTTAACGGAGTTAGAAGATTGGTAATAAAAAGCATCGTCTCAGCCGCTATGGGGTTCCAAATGGTAGCAACAAGATGATTAACTAGTCTGTCAGCATGATAAAACCAGCCACGCTCCAGAACACTATCGAGTGTTTCAGCAAAAATGTAAATGGAAAAAATATTGATGATGAGGGTGTAGACATGATATTTGCGAAAAGCGTGATGATGACGATTTATCAACCGATAAGTGTAAAAAATTATTACCGCCAAGACTATGGCTATCAGCATAATGTAATTAATGTAGCGAGCGGCGATAGCATAACCCTGACCGACAACAAAACCAATCAAGAGATGGGATAAGTCCCAGATTAAGATAGCGACTAAATCGTAAATTAAGAATTTTCTAAAAGAAATGTTGGAAACGCCGCCAAGAAAGGGGGTAATGGAGCGAGTAATGTAGCTGAATCTGCCAAAAATTATGGCCTTTCCAGTATGTGTTTGTAATAGTCTTTCCGTTTGCGCCAGATGAGCCTCTTTCAGAAAAAAGTAGTGACCAAACTGTCTCAAAAAACGATGCCCATAAGCGTGCCCCAGTCCATAGGCTACTAAATCACCGACTAAGGCCCCGACAAAAGCGATGATAGCGGCAACCCAGAAGTTTAAAACCAAAATTTTCGCCAAAAAACCGCCTAAAATAAGGGAAATTCCACCAGGGGAAATATAACCAATAAGCGGTAAGCTCTCCAGAAAAACACTGCTGAAAATGATTAAATACCCCCAATGACTAAAAAAAGGTACTAGAATTTCAAAAAGATTAAGATGGTGAAGATGATGCCCGAGCATTTTTTCATTTTATCACTTCTTTTCAGATGGATTGAGAGAGTCGGGTTCGGTTTTCGGATCAATCCGGCCATAATCATTCCAAATTACCAGCTTCCAACCAAGATTTTCGTGCGGATCAAGCTGACGCTTGCGAAAAAAACCTCTGAATTCCGGCTCGTAGGTGCAGAGAGTGATGCCAGCATTATTTAGTGGGTTAAGGAAAGTAAACTTAGCAAAATCGTTAGCGGTAAACTTCTCCCCTTTCTCAATGTAGCCAGCTACACATCGCAAGAATATATGATGAGTGATGCAAAGAATCTGCTTTTCCGGTCGCGCCTCTAAAAAGCGCAATAATTTGTTGGTCCGATCCTTCAAATCGCTGAAATTTTCCTCGTCAGAATAGCGCAGGTCATTTGTATGAAAGCTTCGATCAATACGATCAAGGATGGTGGCCACTTCTGGATCCTCGGACGAGCGCCCGATAATTTCGTGAGGATTTCGACGTTCACTTAAAATCTCAATAACCTCCACTTTTTTGTCAATTTTTGAAGCAATGATTCTGGCAGTTTCCTCTGCTCGTTCGTACGGACTGGAAAAGATTATATCAACAGGAATTTTCGTAAAACGCTCGCCGACAAAAGCCGCCTGCTCTCGGCCAAGAGCGCTTAAGGGTCCCTGCCGTCCTTGGCGAAAATTTTTGGCATTTAAAGGAGTCTCGCCGTGACGGACGAAATAAACTTGTTTCTTATCTCTCATCTTACTATTATAACTCGGCCAACTTGTGTTAACGTTAATATATTCATGAACTTTCTGAGCCTCTATTTCCTGCCGTTTTTGTTAGCTTATAAATATTTTGCTCTTTTTTTTATTGTTTTCGTGGCCGCTTTTATTTTTCCGCTGCCTTCTACGTGGAGTTTGATCATTTCGGGCGGATTGGCCGCACATCAGTACATGAATATTTATGTGGTGATAGGAATTGGCCTTTTGGGCAACATCTTAGGCGATAATCTCGGCTATTTTCTGGGGAGGCTCTATGGTCGGCGTTTTTTATATCAGATTGGATTAGGCTGGATTTTCAGAAAGAAATGGTTTCAAGATCTTCAGCAGGATTTTAAAAATCATGTTCGCAAGTCAATTTTCATCAGCCGCTTTATTACCGAAATCGGGCCGGCCGTAAATCTCCTTTCGGGCCTACGCAAGATTGAATATAGAAAATTTTTGTTTTATGAAGTGCTGGGCGAGACTTCTGACGTTCTTCTCTATGTTTTGGGGGGATATCTTTTTGGCAGAGTCTGGATTTATATTTACCCTTATTTTGGCGAGTTTTTAATAGCAGTCGTTTTAATCTGGGTCTTCTTTTTAATCTACCGTCGGAGAAAGAAAACTAGATTAAGTTAAATGTCACAAACCTTTAGTCCGCGTTTGGCTAAATATTTTTGGTGGTATTCTTCAGCGCGATAAAAAGTAGTGGCAGGAGCTATTTCAGTGACGATAGGGTCTTTGAATTTGCCGGATTTTTCCAGTTCATTTTTGTATTTTTCGGCGATCTCTTTCTGCTCCGGCGTATGATAGAAAATAGCGGAACGGTATTGAGTGCCGACATCCGGACCTTGACGATTTAAAGTGGTCGGATTGTGATTTTCAAAAAAGATTTTTAGAAGTTCTTCGTAGTCCACTTCTTTGGGATCGTATAGGATTTCTACCACTTCGGCATGACCGGTTTTATCAGTGCATACCTGCTCGTAGGTGGGATTTTGGAGCTGGCCGCCGGCGTAGCCGGCGGCCGTTTCTTTTACCCCCTTAATATTGCGAAAGATTTCTTCCACCTGCCAGAAGCAGCCGGCGCCGAAAGTGGCTTTTTGGAGATTGGAATTACTCATGTTGTTATTGTACTCAAGATTGGAAAAATAAATAGCCGCAGTTTTGAAATTTCAGCAAAACTGCGGCCCTCTCTACTTTCCTAAGAGAAATTTCCTAATGGCTAGAAGAAGCAGTCCAAAAAAGACCAAGAGATAGAGAAAAATGCAACCGAAACAAAAGGCCAAAAGAACTATTTTCATTGGCCGAGCTTAGCAAAAGAGCCTTAAATAAAAGTTAAATGGAAATTAAACGAGAGCTAAAAACGACCGCTCACTTACGTGAGCGGTCGACGCCTACCCAGCCGTGACCCATCCAGGTCCAATTATTGCTCGGCGAAGTATCTTTTTTTGGATATGGGCTCTTGAGATAAGCGTGAGCAGGCGAACTGAAAAGTACTATCCCCGCAACCGCGATTAGAATTCTTTTCATAGGTAGAGGTGATCTACCTATAATTGTACGCTTCCTGGTCTGGGAAACTATTTACTTATGCACACCTATCTTAATTAGTCTTACTATAGACTACTGAATTACTTGTACCACCACTATTTGTTACTGAGACATTGTAATTTCCAGCCGGAATGACGTGATTTGAGATTGAACAAGAAGGAGAGGTGTGCTGACAGGAATAATCATCACTGTAAGGGATGTTGAAGGTTAAAGTGGCCGCGTCATACGAGTTAATATTATTCAAGCTATAGACTTCGTAATTACCGAAGTTAATTTTGTTGCCGTAATTGTCAAAGCCGGAACCGTACAAAGTAACTTGAGTGCCATTTGGACCAGCGGATGGTGAGATGTAGCTAACATAGGGCTGAACATGATTGCCTCCCCCAGAATAGCTGCTGACATAGACTGTGGTAGAGGTTTTGGCGGTTTGACCGGAAGAATTTCTAACGGTAAAGCTAACGTTGTAAGTGCCGGAGACGTTGTATGAATGAGTGAAGCTTGAAGATTGCTGACCGGCGGCCTGGGCGGCGGCGCTGTTTTGAGAAGCCCCGCAAGAGGCGTAACTCGTGCATTGAGCGCTAGTATCTCCCCAATCAACGGAATATGTCAGCGTTCCGTTTTGAGGATCACGAGCATTAACTGTCCAAGTACCTGTCTGACCAATGGTTAGAGTGGTTGGGCCACTTAATCCGTTAATGACTGGCGCAGCGCCGGTAGTTGAAGAAGCGGAAGTGACTAAGAAGTTAACGGCATTACTTGTGCCATTAGCATTCACCACTGAAACCGCATATGTGCCGGGAGTAATCTGAACAGCGATAGCCGGACAAGCCATGCCCGGAGCACAGTAGTAACCTGCCCATTGTGGAACGGTAAAAGTTAGAATTTTTTGATTGGGACAGGAGGAGCCTTGCATGCAAGGTACGGCAATTTCCGAATAAGTTGGATTACCTACCGAATAATTTCCGAACTTAATAGTGTTTCCTGTTGAAGAAAAATTTCCATAAATTTGCACTTGAGTTCCGACCGAACCTGCTGAAGGGTTGATAGAGGTGATTGAAGGAGATCCTGAGTTAGTTCCGGAAGTGACATTAAACGTCATTGTATTGCTCGTACCGTTTGAGTTAACTACCTTAACCATTAATGGCCCTGGTAGAACGTGAATGCCCGGAGAAAGTTGTAACCCGTCAGGAATAGTAAAGGTTAGAGAAGTGTTGCTTACAGCACTCACTTGGAGAGCTGGTAGGTTATCCAAATAAATTGTAGTGATTCCATAACCACTGAAACAATTTCCAGTATTGGCGCTGTTCATTAGTATTGCGCAGGAAGGAAATACGGAGGAAGAATTAAGAGGGCAAGTATAACCACCGCAACCCATGCTGCCAGCAAGAAAGCCTGATCCAGTCAAGGTAACTTGAGTACCAATTGGGCCGCTTGATGGAGTAATAGAAGAAATAGAGACGCCGCTAGAAACATTGCCGCAAGTTAATGATTGGATTTTAGCTCGGGTAAATGGACCCACAAATCCTACAGGAGAAATGCCATTAGCTCTCTGGAAATTCTGCACGGCGGCAAAAGTCAGCGGTCCGTAAGAGGCGCGACCACTAAAGGAACCGTAACCGGCTGAAACTAGAAAATTCTGTAGAACGGTAACTTGTCCGCCGGTATTAAAATCAGTGGATCCTGGACCCATGTTATAGGTTAGGTTAACGCAGGACGAGACCGTACTAACGGTGTTGGCTGACTGACCAAAACTTGCGATTGGTAAAACTGCCACTACGGCAAGGCTCAAAATAAGCCCAAATTTGATTAGATTTTTCATAATTATAGAGACGAAATTAGTGATTAAACCTGTCGCCTCAATTATAGCTCTAAAACCTTAAATAAAAAGCGGCTCATTGCTGAGCTGCTCTTTGGGCGTGCTTACGGATTTCCCTTAGCCATTCTCTCCGCCACCAAAAATATTTCCATAGTCTGCGAATAAATGAGCCAGTATACGAAGCCAGTTGATATTTTTGTTCCATTTCCTCAATCAATCTCATCACCTCTTCTTGCCTTTCCTTGTCAGACATTCTCGGAGGTGGGTCAGCCGCTAGAACAGCGAGGCGTGTAATATGGGGAAAAAGAGAATCTGTTTGACGCTTGAGAGCGCTTTTCTCCTCCTCCAGACGTCTGATGGTTTGTGCAGGAGTTTCTTCCGTCTTTTTCATCTGCCCCTCACCCTAACAAACTCTAGTTTATTTTCAAAGTGGCGCCTTCCCGAATCACATTCTTCTCTTTGAGGATCAGGAGTATGTGGAGAGTATAGGAGAAAAGTTAGCTTATATAAATAATTTTTCAACAGCCATAATGTCATAGCCCTTATGAACTTCATCTTCTGGTGCAACTCCAATTGAAATCATAAATTTATTTAGATCTTTTCTAACCAGTTCCTCATCATCATTAGTTTTCCTTTCAATCTCAATGAATGAACCAAGCTTATCTACATTATCAATGCATATCTCAAACTCCTCAAAATGTGTGGTGCGGCGATTTTTAATGACGCGGTTAGAAAGTTGATATCCCATTAAAAACAATGCTTGCTCCATTTCCTTGGCATTTTTTATTTCAGTTTCATGTTCGGCTTTGGTCAAGACCGCCAAGGATAGAGGTTTCTTTACAGTAAAAATAAATCTCCCATCACTTTTCTCTCTAATTCGGACAAAGTGATCATTTTTCAAGTACTCTTCCACATTCCCAATAATCTTAGTGTAGACCGAATCAACTTGACGAATAGGTTCTGACAAAACACATCCTAATTTTACCAGACTTTTTATAACTTCGTCGGGATTTTTAAGATATGCCTTGACTTCAATTTCTTTCATATTTAAGAGTATATCAATTCAAATAGAAAATGTGGGGCGGCTTCCCGAACCTTATTCTGCTATTTGAAGATCGGGAGTATGTGGAAAGTATAAGGGAAAAACTTAGCTATATCCATCAGTTAACGTCTAAGCTTTGATAATGAGCGGATTGAAGTCGGTGTTCGTATCATAGTAATCCTCATTCTCAGCTTTCTTTAGCTTCCCTACCACAAGATAAGTTAATGGAGTTAATATCACCTCTACAAGAGTTTTCAGAAACCAAGCAGATAAGACCGAACTCCATAATAAGTTGTTTGGAATAACAGCATAGAGGGCAATTGTATAAAAAAGAAAAGTATTGGCTCCTTCTCCAACAATGGTTGAGCCAATTGTTCTGGCCCAGAGATATTTTCCTTTAGTCCAGATCTTCATCGTGGCCAACACATAGTCATTCAGAATGCCGCCAACCCAAACGGCAATCCAACCACCCAATAGAATTCTTGGAACTGAACCCAACACTCTTGCATATGCTGCATTAGCATCAAAACCAGCGGCCGGAGGAAGCCAAACAACAATTTGATAAATAAGTCCTGCGATGACAGAGGCGAACAGAACTTTCCAAACGACATTTCTGGCTCTGGCATATCCATACACCTCTGTTAGAACATCTGCAAAAATATATGTAATTGGAAAATAAAGAGCGGTTGCAGAAACAGTAAAAATCCCTATCTCAACAATTTTCCCTGCCGTAATATCGGAGACTAGCTGAAAAGTAACATAGAGAATCGTAATCCAGGTTAGGTATTTGTAGTTTTTCATCTTTTTAAAATTGTAAGAAAATGTTTATGACTTCTTTTGGCTAATTGATCTATATTTTTATATTCTGAATTATTCTCACTTAAGTATGAGAACACTATCTCATTTCCTTTCTCTTTATATTTTTTAATTAAACCCATTACTTGTTTGTATTCCAAAGCCATAGAACTTACTTGCCAAATCTTATTAAGCTGTTTTAACACTGGTTCACAATCTCCCATTATTATAACCTTATTGGACCAACACATTGGCAAACAATGCTCTAACGCTCTAATAATTCCTAAATAGAAACATTTATTAGGCCCAGAATGTCTTAAGTAATGCACCCCAGCGGCCACTGGTTTTCCCCTACTATCATTACTCCACCAAGCTGCCCAAGCAGCTATTGATTCTCCTCTTTTGTCGTGTTTGGAAGTAGGTTTAGTAGAAGAATCTACCAATATATATAAATCCATATTAAATAAAGTTGGGCGGCTAGAGAGAATCGGTCACACATAAAAATGCTTCTCATTTTTTGCGCGACCCCGCCTCACTTGGAGCGGTCACAAAGCGACATCGCTCCTTCGCTCCGGCTTTCGATTCTCACTATTATCGCCCCAGCATAAAACCCGAATCCATTTCGGATTTTATGCTGGGGCGGCTAGAGAGAATCGAACTCTCGACTTCGGATCCACAGACCGAGGTTTTACCATTAAACTATAGCCGCCATGTATGAGCGAAGCGCCGAAGGCGCTTCGCTCTCTGTTATAACAGATTCAAATTCGGATTCAAAATATCTTTCAGTTCGCTCCAAGGAATGGTGACTTCCTGCTCTCCGGCGGCGTAAGCCGCCACCTGATATTCCGTGAAGATAATTTCTAGTCCGTTATCAGTTACTAAAAAGGCATTGAAGTTTTCCTGCTTTGGGGCGGCGCCCTCTTCAATGGCGGCTGGCTCCGCATCAGTCCCGAGATTTTTTTTCAGGGTTTTAATGGAATATTCTGAAATGGCTTCTAGATATTGAGCGCCCGGTTTAAAAAGATTAGCTAAGCTCAATACATCAGCGGTGACTAAATTGTAATTTAGGGTCAAGACATTTGAACCAGGGTGAGCGGCGCCGGCGCTGTAAAACTCCTCGTTGAAGCGCAGCGGCAAGATTTTATTTAAACGATGATTGTTTAAAACATTAAAATCAATTTGCAAAGTGCTGGTACCATATTCTCCTGCAGAGCTTCCCGGGCCGGCGCTAGTGTCAAAATCGGCGCGATAAGAAACTAATTCTTGATTAACGATTTCTCGAACACTTCGATTAATCTTGTCGGCTAGAATGCTGTCACTGAACGCAAAGACGGGGTAACTGGCTTTCAGAGAATAGAACTTTTGACTGTTACTTTCAGTAATAGTCTTGGTGGTGTAAGTAATAGACGAAGTGGCGGCAGTACTTGAAGCGGTGCCGGTATTTTCCGGAGCGATCGTTTTAGCCGGCATTAGAAAATAAAAGAGGGCCGCAATTATTACTAAAACTAGAACACCAACTAAAAAATGGAGGCGTTGAGGAGTCATGGGGAAATTATAGCAAATTGTGCACGGGAGAGGACTCGAACCTCCATGCCCTTGCGGGCGCTACCACCTCAAGGTAGTACGTCTACCAGTTTCGCCACCCGTGCATGCGAGCATTATGGCAAAGTTTGCCCCTTTTTCAACTGAAAGCGCCCGGCCTTTGGCCGGGCGCTTTTTCTATTTTTAAGATTTTGTCTCTTGGTTTTCAGTATTTTCAGCTACTTCTTTCTCTTCAGTTGGTGCTTCCACGGTTGGAGTTTCTACCACTTCTTGTCGGCTACTTTGATCTAATCGGGACCGTCTCATCTGGCGGCTAATTTCCTTGGCCGCTTTTTCCCGAACGTAATAAAGTTTTGCCCGCCGCACCTTGGCTCGATTAACCACTTCAATCTTATCAATCAAAGGTGAATAAAGAGGAAAGATTTTCTCCACTCCATAGCCTCCAGCGACTCTTCGTACGGTAAAAGTGGCGCCGTTTTCGTTGCCATGTTTGCGTGCTAAAACCAGACCTTCAAAAACCTGCAAGCGAGTCTTGCCCTTTTCCTGAATTTTCTGGGAAACTCGAACGGTGTCTCCCGCCCGAAAGTCAATCCTCTGTCGGTCAGCAGTATTTAAAGTAGACAAAGTGATGGGTTTTTTAGTCGCCGTAGCCATAATTAGGAAGCTAATCTATCACGATTTAAGTCATTAAATCAAGCGCTCGTTCAAAATCGGGTGGAAAAGGCGCTTCTGCTTTAATAACCTCTCCGGTTTCAGTCTTAAATTCAATTGAACGGGCGTGCAGGGCTAGCCGTTCAAAACCTAAAAGCGACTCTCTTTTCGGGGCATAGAGCTTGTCACAGACTACCGGATGATTGATAGCCTTCAGGTGAACGCGGATTTGATGGGTCCGGCCCGTTTCGGGCCGGACCTCCAAAAAACTGACCCCACCTTTCACATCTTTTTCTTTCAAGACTTGGTAATTAGTTATCGCCTCGCGCGCCTGTCCCCTTGCCCATCGCTGGGCCGACCACAATCGGAAATCCTTTCGACTGCGAGCAATCGGTCGGTCGATCGTTCCATCTTTTTCTTTCATTAGACCGTAAACAAAGGCATTGTAAATTTTAGAGACAGCCCGAGTCTGAAATAAATTTTTTAAATAAAAAAATGTCTCCTGATTTCGAGCTACTATTAAAACGCCCGAAGTTTCCCGATCAAGCCGATGAACAATCCCCGGTCGATAAATTATTTCGCCGATTGGAGTTCTCCATGGCTCCCCTACTTCCTTTATTTCCGGGTATTTTTCCAAAAGCCATTCCGCCACCGAACCTTCTTTGGTTTTCCCGTCAGAATGAACTACCAAACCTGATGGTTTGTTGAGAATTATCAGATTTTTATCTTCATAAATAAGGGGAATTTCCATTAAGGCATAGCGAAGCCACGAAAAATAAACTGGCTTTTTGATTTATTTTCCTTTTCAGTAATTAGATCCTCCTTAACAAAATGTCTAGGAATTCGCATTACTACTGCTCGGATATCGTTTTTTTCTAGTCTACCATCTACATGTCTGCATAAATATTGTCTTTTCATAGCATCTCGCAAATCAGTGGTATCCTCGGTAAAATCTACAGACAATACTTCCAGATGATCAGTTTTAAAACCTACAAGCGTCTTCCCAAAACCCACCATTAGCCTCACTGGACCCGGCGCTTGTCCTTCGCTAAAGGCCAACTGAATTCCTTCTGGTTCAGGAACAACAGCGTTGGCATAGTGTGAATCGCCCTTATCCATCCCCACTTCAAATGATTGTCCTGTCTCCAGAGCTGTAACCACTCTGCTAATGCTTTCAATCCGCGCTAAACAATTTTCCTGTTCCATTATGCTATAGAGACTATTCATATCATCTGTTAATTTGATATCTAATGTCTCTTCTAGTTTCTCTAAAAAAATTGGTAGATTTTCGCGAATATATTCTTCATCTTCTGAACTCTCTAATCGGCGCGCTAAATCAAGCGTCTCTCTTACTTCGGAGTTATTTGGAGGTTGTTCCATACCTAAATGTTATACTAAATTCATGTACAAAACCAAGCCCTATCACCCTTGCGATATGCCGGCCTCTGAAGAATTAAACGTCCTGGTTCTGAACGCCTCGCTCAAACATACAAAGGAAGAGACCTCCAATACGGAGGAGCTTTCTGAGCTGGTGCTGAAATATATGAGCCAGCACGGGTCAAAAATCAAAAGTGAAATTATTCGTCTGGCTGACAAAAATATTCCGGTTGGCCTTAAGTATAAAGAGGGCGAGAATGATGATTGGCCCGATATCGTCAAAAAATTAAAAGAGGCTGATGTAGTAATCTTTGCCACTCCCATTTGGTGGGGCAGTCGCTCGAGTTTGATGCAGAGAATTATCGAAAGAATGGACGCTCTTGATGAAGACTATATTGCTTCCGGCCGCAGCGCTCTTTTAAATAAGGTGGCCGGAATTACTATCACCGGCAGCGAAGACGGCGCTCAAGCCACTCTTGGCAGCATTATGGAAGTTCTAACCTTCATGAATTTCACTTTGCCGCCTGAATGCTGCGCTTACTGGGTGGGTGAAGTCGGTCAGCCGCCGGCGGAAGATCGAGCCAAAAGGCTGAAAAATAAAGCAACTGATCATATGGCTAAAAATCTTGCCCGCAATTTAGTTTATTACGCTAATCTCCTTAAACTTCATCCACTAGAAATTAAAAAGTAGTGGGCGATGAGGGTAAACATTTCTCATTGCCATATATTTGAATTTAGAAGCTCGTTGCCACAGAATTACTTAAGTTTACCAACATGGCGCCGAAATTTAAAATTACTGGAAAATCCAGATAATTTTAAATTTTGTGGGCGATGAGGGACTCGAACCCCCGACCTTTTCGGTGTAAACGAATTGCTCTACCAACTGAGCTAATCGCCCAAGTATGCTTTCACTTTAATATCAAAGACTTTTTAAATCAACCTTGTGTGCGCCCCCGCGAGGAATCGAACCTCGATTGACGGCTTAGAAGTCCGCAGTTCTATCCATTGAACTACGGGGGCGTGTTCATAAAATAGCGCGCGCTTTAACTTATAGCAAGCTAGAGTGCCGGGTCCGCAGCGCTTGGTGAGGCTTGTCGCAGGTCTTCAAAATGTTTTTCCCGAGCGTCGTAAGTGCTGATGGTCTGCTTCAGTTTACTAATGGTGGATTGGTCGGCGCCGGCGGTTTGAGCCGGCGACGCTTCAAAGATGTTGCCTCGATTGATTTGCCAGAAAAGATAGCCGCTCCAGATCAAGATTAAAATGCTCAAAACAACAAAGATGATGATCGTCTTCTGCCAGTCTCCATAGGGATCGGCTCCGATACGCGGACCGCGCTTTCCGCCTGATCCGCGAAACTTCAATAATTTTTTAAAAATGGCTCCTAGATCTTGCTTCATATTATTTTATTTTCACCACATTAAAATCATACTCCGCCTCCCAAACACTGGCGCGCCTTAGCACCGTTTTCGGCGTTGAGCTAGAACTTGAAGCACTTAAATCAATATTGCTGGTAGGAACGGCAGCCGTGGTTGTATCCCCGGTTGAATGGAGATTGACTTGATTAATCCGAATGTTAAACGGCAAAGTCTCTAGCATGGCCAAAAAATAAAAAGTGTTTTGCCAGCTACCGCTGCTATGAAAAGTCAGGTGGAGCAATTCATAATTGGCTGAAGAGGGATTCATTTCCATTGTACTAACTGATTCAGTCTTGCCATCAAGATGAGCGAAGGCAGCCAGTCGTTCAATGGTATTGATAAAATCTACGGCTCCATCACTTTGGACAAAATAGGAATTAATTTTGCTTTCGTCTCCAGAAGCATTGGAAAAAGTGGAACGGAGCGAGTCTAGATTTTGATCTTCTGCCTGAAGAGAGGCTACGTCATTGGCCAAAGCCGAACTTTGCTGCACGTATTTTTTCAAGTTATTGAAGAAATAGTAGTAAGCGGCGGCCATTAAAAGAACTAGAAGTGTCGCTCCTAAAACCAATTCTAAAGTATTGGAAATTTTGACAGATTTTTTCATGATTTTAGTGTCAGGGTCATGGTGAAATCAATATCCCGATCAGCGGCGAAGGCGGATATTGGCAATTCCACTTTGGTGAAATCTTTAATGGTCTGCAAACTGTGATAAAACTGGGTTAAATCATCACGCTTATTGGCGTTTCCTTTAATAAGAATGGTTGACCCTTCGGCGCCGTAGTTTACAAAAAATTGGTTGACCGTGATTCCGCTCGTTTTCTTGTCAGTTATTTCCTTAATGTAAAAGGATGAATTACCGGTTTTATTATCAATTTTTAGAGCACTGAGGTTTCCCTTTAAGGAAGTTAAGAACTTGGCCAAATTTGGATCAGTCTTAGTCGCAATATCGGTTTTAATGCCCGCACTTTGGTCGTTGAGGTCCGCTACTTTCCGATACGAGAGTAAATATGAGGGCAAAAGGAAAGCGCTAGCTATTACTTCGATGGCGAAAATAAAACACAAAATAACGAAAAGTAATCGATAAAAATATTCGCGTTTCAATAATTTCTTTTCTTCTTCCGGTAATAAATGAAACATTTTATTAAGATATGGGCTTTGTGGGTAAAGCCAAGCCGATGGCTGCTCCAAAATTTAGAGCATCCGCCGCTTCAACTGGCGGAATATACTGATCAAAACTAAAAGCATTACTCCAGACATTGGCAATTTCAACTTCCATCCGAACAGTTTCAGCTAAATATTCCTTAAAACCGATTATTGAAGCTTCTCGACCGAGAAGATAAACTTTTTGGATTTTCTGGCGTTCCAGAACTTGGCCTCTTTCCGTATGAGTATGCCAATAGCTGAAAATTCTCTCAATCTCGTCCTTCAAAACCGAAGCAACGTTAACTAAAGCAAAAAAGACGTCGGTATTTTCTTCAGTCTTAATAAAGCCTTTTTGCTTTTTTATTTTCTCCGCCTCCGATACATCAACTTTGAATTGCTTGGCGATGGCTTGCGTAAAGTTGTCGCTTCCTACTGCCAGACTGGAATTAAATTGCACCCGCTCGTTACTAACCACCGAGAATCCTGTTTTTGTATCATCAATATTGATAACTAAATAAGTGCCTGCATCGCCGTTTTTAATCACCGCTCGGGCAATAGCTTGGGCTTCGATGGAAAACGATAGCGGCATCAGATCGGCTTTTTTCAGTAACTCCACGTATTGGTTAATTGTCTCACGAGGTAAAACTGAAACGATGGCTTCCCTTTTTGACTCACTTTCCGGTGCCCCTTCCGATAGTTTGGGTTCGAGCAAATGATAATCAAAGATGGCTTCTTCTAAAGAAAGAGGTACATTTTCCTCGAGATGAAATTCAATAAAGGTTCGAATTTCCTTATCCGTGGTGTTCGGAATTTCGGTCGTAAATACATAGGATTTTTCATCCGGTAGAGCCGTTTTCACAAATTTCAGTTTATTTTCCTTTTTTAACTGGCGCAAAATTTCTACCAGTTGCTTGTTTTCTGCAAGCGGTGCTTCGGCATTGAAATAATCCAGCTGCTTTTGGCTGAATGAGCCAACTTCCAAAGTTTTCTTGCCCTTTTTAAATTCAATCA
This sequence comes from Candidatus Paceibacterota bacterium, assembly GCA_035652395.1. NCBI lineage: Bacteria > Bacillati > Minisyncoccota > Minisyncoccota bacterium. Next base: position 83,970 of record DASRDX010000012.1, read on the forward strand.
ACCTAAGAGTGTGCGGGCTAAGGTGCAGCCCGGCGTATGGCATCTGGAGAAAGACTGGAGGAGGAAAATATTCAAAAAACTTTTTGGCCATTACTAAATATTATATCACCGCTTAACTAAACTTCGCTTGGAGAAATTAATTTCCGGCCGTTCCGGTAGGAATGTTGGGATTTTGCGGCACGATTAAAGAAAATGGCATGCCTTCTTTACCTCCCATGGCAAAGAGCATGCCGTTGCTTTCGTGGCCTCGAATAGTGCGAGGCTCAAGATTGGTAACGAAAAGGCATTTAGTACCAATAAGAGCGGCGGGGTCGGGATAATATTCGGCGATGCCGGAGACGATTTGGCGAGGCGGAGCCTCGCCAAAATCCACTGATAGCTTAAGAAGCTTATCAGTGTCAGGAATGCGGTCGGCCGTGAGGATCCGGCCGACCCTGATTTCCACCTTTTTGAACTCTTCATAAGAAATCATAATTGTTCTATTATAATGGAATGATGGAAAGATTCGAACAGCCAACCGAAGAATCGCCCGAGATTAAAGTGCTGGCGCCTGAAGACAGGGAGATGTGGGATTACTATCAAAGGATGAAACTCACCAGATTGGAAGACAGGACTCCGGAAGAAAACATTAAACTTGGAGCGGCACTTGAGCGCTTAAAAGACCTTAACCTTCTGGAAGAAAGTGAAAGTGCTTAATTAGCGCGCACGTCTAGCCAAAAAACTTTTTAAAATAAGAGCGGCGGCCGAAGAATCTAATAGAGGCGTCGCGCCTTGCAGGCGCGACGCCTCTTGGCTTGTCATAAATTCCGGCTCCAAATAAACTGGCAAATTTAATTCTTTCTCCAGAACTCCCTTAAACATTTTAATATCCGCCATAATTTTATTTTCCTCACCGGCAAAATTACGCGACTCCCCCATCACCACAGCTGCCACGCCTTCGGCGTGACACAATGCCTTAATCCTCTCCAAAAGGAGTTTGTTATTAGTTATCACCCCTTTCGGAAAAGCCATCGTCTGATCATCATTAGAAATGGCCAGTCCCACGTTCTTCTGTCCGTAGTCAATTCCCAGAAGTTTAGACATATCTTTAAGTATAAATAAAAATCGACAACTTATTTAGCTGCCGATTGTAATCGTGCTGCTACATCATAGGTGTCCTTTAAAGATGGAGACCCGGTCGGGTATTTTTTGGCCTTTTCTTTCCCTTTATCAATCCTCTCTAATGCCTCGACAATATAGTCGTGAGGAAGAGTAGGTTGTTGACGAGCTAAAGCAGCTCCGTTTACAAATTCCACCATTCGAGAAGCGTCCATTCTGTCTTTAATCTATTAAAAGAATCTGAAAAGTCAATTAGATTTAGTCAAAAGCCACCTTGTATAGATTGCTCCTTTTCCTGTATAATTAGACTTTAATGAGTCTCGAAAATAGCGGTCGATTGATTCGCCGATTCAAGAAGAAGATGTTTCTCGAAACCCCGGAAGGGGTTATTTTTTTGTTTGAATTATTAAAAAGAGTGGCGGCCGAAGGCCGCCGCTCCCTTAACCAACAATTAACCATGATCAACAATTACAAAGGAGTAGAAAATGTAGAGTTATATGACGAAGTTCTTACCAAGCTTCGGTCGTTCTTTAAAAACCGGGGTTTTGTGGAAGTAAATACACAGGACCGCTTGAGCATTTTGGCGGCCTGCGAAGACCCGAGCACGGTAGCTACCTACAATTATGCCGGCAAGCTGTGGCCGCTTCCCCAGACCGGGCAGATGTGGCTAGAATACGAATTATTGAAACGCCCGGAGCTCCCGGGCGTTTTTTGTGTCGGCACAAGTTATCGCGCCGAAAAAAATCCGATACCGGGCCGCCACAAAATAATCTTCCCGATGTTTGAGTTCGAAGCCAAAGGCACCATAGAAGATCTGAAGAACCTGGAAGCCGAAGCCCTTGAGCATCTGGGCTTCGGCTCTTCCGAAAATTTCATCCACAAAACCTATGATGAAATGAAAGAATATTATGGCAAAGAACTGACCTATAAAGAAGAAAATAAAATGATGGAAGATTTCGGACCGGTGGTCTTTCTGGAAAATTTTCCCATCTCCACTTCCCCTTTTTGGAACATGAAAAAGAATGGAGAGTACGCCCACAAAATCGACGTCATCCTCTACGGCAACGAAACTATCGGTAGTGCCGAGCGCAGCACTGATAAAGAAGAAATGCGAGAGCAATTTGAAACCATCAGTGGTGGAAGATACGCCGCCAAGCTCTACGAACTTTTCGGCCAAGAGCGAGTCCAAAAAGAACTAAATGAATTCCTATCGCTCGACTTCTTCCCGCGCTTCGGCGCCGGCATCGGCATGAGCCGTCTCATGGACGCGTATCAGAAATAAAAAGCGTCGCCTTGTGACGACGCTGTTTCTAATGTTAGATTTCCTTAGGTATCAATGAGACCGATAGCTCTTCGATCTCTACCACTCGGGCGAGATTGAGCGCCTGATTATAAAGCTCTTCCCGACGCCTAGCCCACCTCTTAATAGCTTCTCCCAACTTTTCCCATATTTGCTGCGGTTCTTCCTCAGTTGCTCCGATGATTGTTGGCAGATTAGCCTGCTGGATTTCAATGATTTCTGCTTTTTCCCGACCGCGCTCTTTATATCCTGGTAAACCAATGAAATGTATGGTCGCGAGCACCCATAAACCAGAGCGAGTTAGTCCCCATACCACTTTGCTACCATTAGGAACGCTTGGTCCACTTGGATAGGAACGATAACCACTATTTGGTACCGTTTTTACCGCCTGCAATGGCTGAAGATGGAAAATTCCTTGCGTCTCGAGCGAGAAATTTTCATTTCCAACCGTGGTGGGCCCATCAAAACTAATCTCGTGGCAGAATCCGCTTTCTGATTTCATGCATTCCAACTTACCCAGAGTGGGTAAGGTAAATTTGTCGAGATGGGACTTAATGAGTTTGCGACGCGCTTCGATGAGCTCAACCCATTCTTCTCTAGTGGGTTGATTTGGTCGAACTAACTTTTCTAATACTTCAGTATTGATTGAGGGCATACCCTAATCCTTTCTTTTGGTTGTTTTTGTGATTTTCAAGAGGCTTACCTCCTGTCTAAAAATGATTCTCTCTGACTTAGATTTTTTGTCAAGCAAGTTAATTTCCTTGAGAACGAAATTTATTAACGAAAAAGCCTACGTTCGTTTGTCTCGCGTACTCGCTCGGTATCCGCTCCGCCGTTCGAATCCCTCTCTGAGTCAGACGGCCTTGCTGCAGAATGATGCAGGTCACTCTTTGCAAGTCGTTGCGGAGAGGGTGGGATTCGAACCCACGGTACCCGTTAGGGCACTCCAGTTTTCAAGACTGGTGCGTTCAACCACTCTGCCACCTCTCCGTGGAAAAACAGTTACACTATACTGAATTTTTGGGTGTTTTCAAAAGAAAGAGGCGGGCGCGAAGCGCCCGCCTCTTTCTTTATGAAATGCTTTTAACTAAACCTGCGGATTACTATTCGGATTTCCGACCGGCCCACTTTTTACTTTGTCGTTTGAGAAAACGTACAAGTAAAGAATATCCAGAATACCGGCTGTATTAACGATTAATAACGCTACAAACCAAACTTTCTCGCCGCGGCGAGCTGACTTCCACAGAGCCATACCTTTCCAAATCAGACTCCAGATTATTAGAAGAACGAATAATATAGGAGCCAGAACCGGAAAAGGGCTGTGGCTAAACATAAATGGTGACATCATAATGATTTAATTATAACTCCAAATCGAAATTTCAAGTACTAGGTGCAAGTAAGCCCAATTCGCGCTAAAATTAAGCTTAATGGATCCATTGAGTCCCTTAACTTGGCAGGCCCTTGAGTATCATCATGAACCGAAATCAGTTGATTGGTTTTGGGCTGTCGGCATTATTGCTCTCTGTATTGCGGTCACGTCCGTTATCTACGGCGACATTCTTTTTGCCATTCTAGTTCTAATTGGGGCCGGCTCTCTGGCCATTTATGCCGTGCGTGAGCCGGAACTGGTCCAATTTGAATTAAATGAAAAGGGCGTGAGAATTGATCGCAAGCTCTATCCTTATGCCACTTTGGAATCATTTTGGGTGGAAGAGCACCGAAACGTTCACCCTCGACCAAAACTTCTAATCAAATCACAGAAAATCACCATGCCTTTAATTGTCATTCCGATTGAAGAGATTCATCCCGATGACATCCGCAATTTTATTTTAAATTATCTTCCGGAAGAGGAACACTATGAACCCCTCTCACAGAAGCTGATGGAGTATTTGGGATTTTAATCTTTTTAGGGGAAATACATTGTAGTGTGGCTTAATTCCTTGGATCCAACAGCTGTTGACTTTTTATTATTTTATATCATTGTATATCCAATGTTCTTTAATAACGGTCAGTCATAGCTTCACATTCTGTGAGGAAATGATCAGCTGAAGAGAACGACAACGGAAAGGAAAAGTATGAGTAAGACGATATCAATCGCTCAGTCTCATAATCTTGTTTCGATACTTGCGAACAACACGGACTGGAAACAAGTCGACAGTAAAGTTGCTCAAGACATCATTGACAACCCTCGAGGAGCCGGAAATCAATTCACCCGCTTTCTTCGAAACGGTGCAAAGATCGACTTTGAGGAACCGAAAATCATACCAATCGATCGGTTCGAGCCACTTAATCCCGATAATCCAAACTGGTCGGGTGATGGTTGGAGCATCGATGAGCAAGATGAAAGGTCTCTTGCGCTCACCGAAATCGACCTCAATAAAGTGAGGCTCGTGACAACTCTGAAAGCCGGGGAAATCACAATCACTGGCGAAGAAAGGTTAGCCCGGCTGAAAAAAGCTAACTATGTCAATCTTGACGCTCAGACATTGTTCGCTTTTTTACAACACACTGAGCTTCTTCCTCCTCAGTGGAAAAGGCAGTCGTACCGAAGATGTTTTGGTAAAATTCCGCAAGGATACATCTTCTTCCATGGCACTATTCTTCGCGACCGACGAGGACGAAGACATGTTCCGTATGTAAATTGGGATGGAAAAGAAAGCTGGGTCTACATACGCGCTATGGATACCGGATTCCAGCTGACATCAGTTCACCCTTCAGCGGTTCTGGTAGTCTAATTCCCAAAACACCTGTTGGCACTTTCTGCCAGCAGGTTTTTTATTTTCATTAAATGAAAAAATAAGAAGTTACCAAATCATTTTCAGTTCAATTCCTCAAAGACAAAGCTTCGCTTCCCCTCGCTAGGAATCGAACCTAGATTTTGAGATCCGCAATCTCATGTCCTATCCATTGAACGACGAGGAGTCTTCATAATTTACTCTAAATAGATTTAACTGTCCAAATAAAAAGGTCTGGTTATAAAACCAAACCTAACTTGACTCAAAAAATGCTTCGTCGAGCTTGATCATGGAGAGCAGCCAGACCGGCTATTAAGGTGAGCTGCTGACCAGCATGGTCAACATTGTGACAAGCCCATTCATAGCCGTGGCCTTTTCGAAGCCAGCCGTCAGCCGGATGAAGACCGCAGCCATCTCCCGGACAGCTTATATTTAGCCAGCCATCGGCAGATTCTACTGTAGCCCGAAAACGGTAATCATCAACATAAGCATCAGTCATCATCTCCACATAAGCTTTGTACATCGCCTTCTCCACTTCAGGCAAATGCAACCCAGCTCGAGAACCGAGCCAAGAGCAAAGCGAAGAGCTGTACTCCCCACCCAAGGAACCTCCATGAGCTTCGTGACGAGTGATGGTAAAGACTGTTAGAAGCTGGGGCTTCGAAGAAGAAGTCTGCCAAGTGGGATATTGTAACTCGCTAAGGAGAACTGTTAGACTGGCGGAGGTGTTATCTGCTTCGTCCCAGACGATATCGGTCTTCTTGCCGGTCTTAGCACAGTCAATGCAATCCATCCCATGCTCATTTTCTTTTTTGCCTTTACATTTTGGACAAATCTCATCCGTAACAATGTGAATCTTGGGGAGTTTGATAGCAAAATCAACAAAATCTTGCCTTTCATCACGCCGAATAAGAGAGCCGCCGAAACCGAAATTTCCATTGAAATCTCCTTCAAATTTCTTAAGCTTCAATTCTTTCCGAAGCCTTGAAATTAGAGCCGAATTGGTAAATTTGCTTTTGATAGCTTCTATGGTCTCCCGATGAAGAGAAAGAGTAATTGAGAGATCTTTCTCTTTCCAGCCAAGCTCATACCAGCAGGGAATGTTCTCGTGTCGAATTAATTTTATATCAGACATTTTGCCTTTCTTTTGTTCTAATCTTTTTTTAGCACATAAGCCGCCTTTTGCAAGCGAATTGACTTTTCGGTCTTTAATGCTAATTTCACCTTAGAACTTTAACAAGAAAGGTCTTATGAAAACTATTGCGGTAATTGGAGCGCGTCCTCCGGAAATTAATCTAACGTGGAATAACGCTCTCATCATTTTTGCTTCCCTCTGCCTTTTGGCTTATGGGTTGCGTCGAACGGTTCCAAGTTTCATGTCTGTGGAAGTAATTCTTAAGAAAAACTGGGCGTTGCTTCTGATGCTGGGAATTTACGCGGTGGTAATGGCTTTTGACTACCGATCAGGAGGAACTCTTACTTCATTGAAGGCGACCGTAAGATATGGTGCGGCTTTTGCCCCCCTAATGTTCCTTCTTTGTTTGGTGATGGGAATCGGATCTGTGGTGATCGTCTGGCATCAGGAAGCTATCGTCAGCTGGATGGTTCGGCATCATTTTATCGGATCGGTTGGAGCTTCTCTTTCCACCCCTACATCAAACGCCATGATTCCGGCCATCGAAAGCTGCTGGAAGATTGAGGGTTTGAGACCTTCGTGTCTGTTTTTCATGCAGGCTTCAGCCCTAATGAGCATTCCGCTCTTCATGCTTCGAGCTACGGGGTTTCGGCCCGAATCGGAGCTCCCGATTCGAATGTGGTTAACCGGAGTGATACTCTCGGTGGTAGCTTGGATCTTCAAAAACCAAATCTACGCTGCTGTTGAATTGATGGTCCCCTGGTTTCAGCTCGCAGGGGGAATCTGGGATCATTTCTGGCAGAGTTTTTGCACTCGCTGTGGATTTAAGTAAAAGTCAAAGGCCGGAACGCTTCCGCGTTCCGGCCTCTTTTATTTTAAGAAATTTTTTTAATCAATTTTGAGAGGCGAGATTTCTTTCTTGAGGCGTTGTTCTTTTTGATAACGCCTTTCTTGGTAGCTTTATCAATGGCTTTGTAGGCGCGGCTTAGGGCGGCGCGAGCTTCCTTGATATTTTTTTGGCCGACTAACTTTTTAATTTCCTTAACGGCGTTGTTTAGGCTTGTCTTGCGGCGCAAATTAAAAACTCGTTTCCGGTGGGAAACGCGCAGGGCTTTTTTAGCTGAACGGGTAATCGGCATTTAATTTATTAGTTTTTAGATACTAGCAGATACTATAAATGTAGGCAAACTTCCTCTATACTATAAATATGATTGCCCGTCTCGAAGGTACCGTTTCTTATAAAGATCCACGATTTCTCATTTTGAGCGTGGGAGGAGTTGGTTATAAAGTTTTCGTCGCGCCAGAAGTGGTGGGTGGGGCCGCCGAAGGCGGCCCCCTCTCCCTCTGGACTTACTTGGCAGTCCGGGAAAACGCCCTTGATCTTTATGGTTTTGCCGACCAAGAATCATTGAAATTCTTCGAAATGCTTCTCGACGTCCCGGGTATTGGCCCGAAATCCGCTATGTCGGTGCTTAGTGTGGCGGGCATTGCCACTTTAACTTCAGCCATCCAAAGCGGCGATCATGCCTACCTAACGAAACTTTCGGGTATTGGTAAGCGTACGGCTGAGAAAATCGTCATGGAATTGCGAGATAAGATTGGAGCCGGCGGTGCAGATGAGGGCGGCAGCACCGAGAGCCGTGAAATATCGGATGCGCTTGATGCTTTGAAATCGCTGGGATATCGAGAGCGCGAAGCACGGGAAGCTCTTAAAAAAGTCTCTAAAGAAATTACAGGCACTAGTCAAAAAGTAAAAGAGGCTCTCAAAATTCTCGGCCAATAACTATGCCAGAGTTACCCGAAGTTCAGACGACCGTAAACGGTCTGAATAAAAATGTTATAGGACTTTCGATTAAAGATGTCTGGACGGATTATCGGAGTGTTTCGCATGTCGGCAAAGACAATATTAAAGACAAAATTTTTTTCGCCAATTTCCGGAGAAAAATTCTGGGGAAGAAAATTCTCGGCGCTTCGCGCCGAGCCAAAAACGTTCTGATTCACCTATCGGGCGATCTCACCGTGTTGATTCACATGAAGATGACTGGTCACATCATGTACGGTCAGTATGTTTTTAACAAAAATCTTAAAAAAGATCCGTGGCAAGCTGCCGAAAAAGACGGGCCGCTTGCCGATCCCTACAATCGCCATCTCCATCTAGTCTTCTCTCTCTCTAGTAAGAAACAGTTGGTTTTATCGGACATGAGAAAATTCGCCAAGGTAACTTTAATTGAGAGTAAAAATCCAGAAGAGTCGCCGCACCTTGCCAATCTCGGTCCGGAACCCTTGCCCAAGGAGTTTACTTACGCTGTCTTTAAAAAGCAGATTATGCGCCGGCCTAACGGGCGAATTAAAAACGTTCTGATGGATCAAGAACTCATCGCCGGAATCGGTAATATTTATTCAGACGAAGCGCTCTTTCGAGCCCATATTCACCCTGAAAGTCACCCAGCGAAAATTCCGGAAAAAAATTTAAAACTCCTCTATCCGGCTATTAAAGGGGTTTTGAAAAAAGGTTTGGATTTTGGTGGAGATTCCACTTCCGATTATCGAAATATCAAGGGTGAGCGCGGTAAATTTCAGGCTGAACATCATGTCTATCGCCGGGCCGGTAAACCATGTCCGAAAAAAGGCTGCAAAGGAAAGATTGTTCGCAAGGTGGTTGGCGGCCGAAGTGCTCACTTCTGTCCGGTACATCAAAAATTATTTAAATAGACTAAATATTCAAAAGCTGGAAGAGAGCGATTCCCGCCGCTACAGAAACATTCAGTGATTCTTTCTCGCCACGCATAGGAATCTGACAAATGATATCGCAGAGTTTTAAGGTGGATTCGGGAAGGCCTTGGGTTTCTTCGCCGAGAAGTAAGGCGAAGGATTTGGTTGGCCGCACTTCTTTGAAGTGAAGTGCGGCCGCTGATTGCTCAAGGGCGATAATCTCTACTCCAGCGCCCTTCAAGTTATGAATAGCCGCTTCGGCCGACGGAACTTGTTCCCACTCCACTAAATTTTCCGCTCCAAGAGCCACTTTGGCAAAATCACGACGCATCCGGCCGAAGCGATCAGTCGGCGCCGGAGTGACGCCCGCAAGAAATATGCGGGCCACCCCGGCGCCCTCCGCTGTCCGAAAAATTGAAGCCACGTTCTGAACGCTTCTGATGTTGTCTAAAATTAGATATACTTTAGGCATGTTCCATATTCTAAATCCTTTTCCCGATTTACTCACCTATAGTCTTTTGGCCCCGGTGATTTTACGCTTAACTCTTGGTTATTTCTTTTTTCGAGTAGCCATCTCCCGATTCCAGACCATCTCTGAAAGTGGCACTGTCTTAGCTGCTCCGATTGGCTGGAAAATTTTGGCGGTAGCGGAAATTATCATAGCTCTCTGCTTTATCGCCGGCTTCGGCGTTCAAATTGTCTCTCTCATTTCGATCGTTCTTCTTATTATCGGTTTAATATTCTATCAATCAACTTATTTTCTTCGGCATTATTCCAGAGAAGTGCTTTTCCTCCTTCTTTTAATTTCTCTTTCCCTTCTTCTTTCCGGCGCCGGCGCTTGGGCAATCGATTTGCCACTTTAATCTAAATAAAATCGACATCATTAATTAATGAAGTCGAGTCTGGTTTTTGTCCGTTCGCGCCACTTTGCCAGCACTTGAAGAGGAAGCGAGCTTTGCATATGCTCCTAAAAAGGTTGCCTTAACAAAAATCTTTCGGCCATGATTTTCCACAAATAATCCCCGAAAAACATGCCTTATCTTAAAGTCACTGATGGCACCATCCTTTGTTTTAATTTCCACGTGTCCTTGCTTAATAGCCCGACCCGTAGAGTAAAACAAGACTGAACCAATTGGAGCATGCTCCGGATCAGTAACCGGAAGCTTGCTGAATCCGTGTTTTTCGGTCAGTACCTTTATTCCCTCTTTGGCATACTGCGTATCGGGATACGAATTCACCAATTGTGAGGCGAGTAGTGCTATTTTCACGTATCGCCAACACTTAGGGTCCTTTGGATTATATTCCTTAGGTAGACCCTTTTCGGCACATATGGGCGCCAGAGCGTGACGTGGGTCAAGATTGGAATCAACCTTCAATTGGCTAATAACTCTTTGCTTTATCGCTTGGGCCCTCTCGAGTTTGGCTTGATACAAACGTTCGGCTATTACCAAGCTCGTTGGCTCAGTTGCCTGAATAGTCCCCGTTCCAATGCTTAGAACGGTCAAAGCTGTGTAAAAGAATAATGTTTTCATCTAACTCGGAAATTACTCCGTAGATTTGAGAAGTCAAGGGGTTAGGCGGATAATTTTTGTCTCATCCCAAAAATTATCCGCCGCTCCGTTACCTCAGAGACGAAATGAAACGGCCGAGAATCGGAGTTGAATAATCCAGGTCCCCGCAGAAGGATTAGGTTACCCGGAGTGGTTTCCAGAAATCTCGGATTATTTCCTTCTCGATCGTCGCAAATGGCCAGTTTAGCCTGCCCGGTCAGAATGAAGATGCAAATCAGATTGATGGCCCGCTTACTATCCATGTGTGGGGTGATTCCGATGGAACCTTTCTCGTACAATTGCAAAGACATTTCATTGAAATCTAGTTCCCTCTCAAAAGGATACGTGATAAGTTCTTTAATTTTTCGGTTTAAAAGATCTTCGAAATCAGCTTTAAGCCGAAAGAACAAACTATCGGGTTTAAAATCATAAGTAGACGAGAGTTGTTCGTGCACCTTAGCTGGTCCGACAATTTCCGGCTGTTTATTGTATTTATAAGTCTCCGCTTCGGCCAGCAGATTTTTCCGATAGCTCTCGCTTAAAATCGGAATCGAGACACCACCAACTTTGTCCAGTTCTTCTAGTACTTTTTCTAAATCAAAATCCAGCAAATATTCCGTCATTTCCTGCGGATTTCTTTTTAGACGGAATGAAATGCCGGGTATTCCATTATCTCTAGCGTCCAATTTTTCCAGCGTCACTTCAGCCGAAATTATTTTCGGGCTCTGACAGATCTTTTGGGAAATACGGGCAGCTATTTTTTCAATCAAGATGTGCTGCTCCTCCGCAATAACCGATTGGGCAATCTGGCAGGCATGTTTGTAATCATAGGTGTCTGTTAAGTTGTCCGTCTTTACGGCATCTTCAACATCCAGATTCAAATTGATGTTTATTTTGAATCTTTGCTTATCGTGAGTTTCTCTGCCGGTTTTGCCGTGACGACCGGAGAAGATTAAATCTCTTATAAAGAGAGTTGCTATTTGAGGCATAGGATTTAACGCTTAATCTAATAATCAATTAGATTGTAGTCGTTAAATCATGGTGGGTTTATTATAACAAGATTTATTGATTTTAGGTATACTTTAATTAGATATGAGCACCTCTAAAATCTCTGGTTCGAAACTGGCTAAAACGCTTCAGGAAATCTTCGGAGACAAGTGTACCGAAGTGACTTGTCCTCCGAGAAGTTGTAAGGATCTTCAAGTTTTTCTTCGAAAGATATCGGGGGCCAAGAAAAGAGCGGCAAAGAGTACTCAGCGTTTTGGTTCTCCCGTTCTTTGAATTATGAACATCAGTAAACGAGCCGATCCCAGATTCTGGCGCCGATGGCAAAAAGCCGGAGGGATTGGAACAATGCCTAAACAAGTGCCTAAACACAAGTTTGACTTCCGGTCGGCAGTTCGAAGTTTTAATGAATTTATGTACGGCACCCCAAATCCAGTGCATGTTTTCGGAGTTGGATATATTGATCCAAATAGTCGATACGGTAAACAGTTCCTTGATCCTTAACCGAAAGCAGAAATGTGAGTAGGTTTTTTATTTAGGTGATGGATTGACAGAGCGGTAAATTAAAGTAGAACTAGAGGAGATATGAACTTTAAAGATTTTGCTCAAGGGATTCCCGATCCCGTGGAGGCGGAGTTATTGTTCTTTTCTCTTCCTCAGACCTCCCACTTGGATCAAAAGTCACTTCTTTTGACTCAAGACGTGTCTAAAATTCCCCAAGAAGAAGTTTATTTTAGGACATGGGCATCCTTACTTTTTCTGCTTCCTCTCGCCGGAGGCCGAATGGATTACAAAAGTAATTCTCCTCGGACTACAGCGGAGAAGGAGTGGGGGAAAAGTTGGAGATTTAAGATTGGTCTACCGGAATCTGAGTCCAGAATGCGGGCTGAGTTTCACAAAGGCAACATCGCTTTCTTGTATCAAAAGGGAGGGATTCAAAAAGGAACCTGGGTGGAAATATATAAGGAAGTGCTGAAATTGCCGCAACGTGATCATATATCTGTCGGCTTTTTCTTTTTTAACCAACCGAAAGCAGAAATGTGAGTAGGTTTTTTATTTGAAATTTAGAGGTCGTCACGGATAATTTCCTCGCCGGCCGGGCGGAAAGAATGGTCATCACGACTATGGATGATGTCGTCACAGATAATTTTGCTGCAGCAAAATTTCCGCGACCCCGCCTCGCCCGTTTTTGCTGTTGCAAAAACATGGCTCCGGCTCGGACACATATCGTAAAATCTAAAGCAGTTTAGATTTTCCTCTCGTGTCCGCCCGCTCGGGATCGAACCGAGGACCTTCTCCTTAAAAGGGAGCTGCTCTACCAGCTGAGCTACGGGCGGAAATTATCTAGTTGCGAATAAATCCGCACAGATTGAAAAAATATATCAAAATTCGGCTAAAAGTCTATTTAAATTTCCAGAATGAATTTTTCCAGAGCAAGATCAAAGTCGAAGAGACCGCGATGAGCATTGTGGTAAATTGAAACCATTTTAGCCGCGAGGGTTCCGAGTTCGGTCGCGCCATATTTGGAGGCGCGACCGACTTTTCCGGAAAGCATCATTTGCTTCAATTTCCACCAGAGAATGCCGTGGATTTCCTCTGGTGCGGCGTTCTTACGGGCTTCCTGATAAAGAATCCAGAGTTTGCGTTTATCTCGATATTCAAAAGGAAAGGTCAAACTAAAGACGCTAAATTTCTCCTTTTTGGATTCTTTGGCGGCTGAAAAAACTTCCGTTTTTTCAGCCTTTTTCTCTATTCTAGTGGCAGTGACTTTGTCTAACTTCCCTTCCAGCAAAATAAAAATGTGCGGGGATTCTTCCAAATCTTTCAAATTCTTTAAGACAAAATCTTTGGCTTCCTCATTCTCAAAAACTCGATCCAAAACAACGATGTTTCGATTTTCAAATAAACCAATTGATTTCACTAATTCATCAAAACTTGCCGTATCCCAGTTTTCCGCATTAAATCGAAAAATCGAAGCGTTAGGTTTTTTCTTCACCAGACTTTCCTGAAGTTCATCTCCTCTTTCCCGAGCTTTTTCAAAATCAGAGCCGTAAATCAAATAAAGCATAAGATTATTATAAACCGCTTAAAATAAAAACCGAAACAAAAGTTTCGGCGCTATTGTCTATTTACCCGACGATTAATTATATCGGGTAAATGCTCCTCAAGAGTTCGCTCGGAAACGCTGACGGCCGCCCTCCCATGCATTTGAAGATAGGCAGTTAGTCTGCTCGGAGAAAATCCGACGAAGATGAATGACGGTTTCAAATCAATCTCTCTTTTGTTCAAATCGTAGAGGAGATGAGGTAAGCCGTATTCAGGGCTGTCCGTATCGTTTGCCACTACCACCGCTTTCAAATTGGGAAAAGGGGTGGCGCCTTCGATTGGACGAATGAAATCGACTAGTGACTCCGGATGAGAATGGGGTCTTACTTTAAGAGTTGGTTTTTGACCTAGCCCAAGCTTTACTGCCGACAAAATCCTTTTATGATTCTCGGGGTTGGCCGCCACTACCACCACTTGAACGTTGTCATCCATATTCATATTCTGGAGCGACTATAACATAGGGTTAAAAAAATAAAAGCTCCCTCAGGAGCTGTGTATTAATTTGCAGGCAGTTTTTGCAAAAATTCGCAAAACAGATTTGGTAAGTCATATTCTGCCATCGTTTGAAATCTGCCTTCGTATTTGTTTTTCAGCTCCTCACTTTGAATCCGCCACTTGGTACCCCCAACCAAGAAAATGGTTGGCTTTGGCAGCTGCCGATAAAAAAGTGTGAGACTTTGAATTAAGCTGGCTACATCATAACCAGTGGTTGTCATATTTTCATGCATGATCACCACGGCAAAAGGTTGGTGCGTAGAGAGAACGTGGTCAATGTCTCCTTTTATGGAATTGTCGTCGAGAAGCCAAATATATCGGTAATCGAACCCAATTTTATTGAGTACCTCTTCCGCACTCCTAAGTAAAGCGTCATATCGAATAGCTGAGCGGTCAATAAAAAGAACATGGATTTTCATCTATCTCAGACCTTAGCACCTTTTTCCTTACTTTTCCATCTCTCCCCAATTGTTCCCCGCGGAGGCGTGGGCAACGATGGGTACTCCTTTAGTTTCCTTTGGTGAGATAATTCCTTCCATGATTTCCTTAATTTTTTTGGAAAGCTCGTCAACCAATTCATTTTTAATCTCGTAAATTAATTCGTCATGCACCTGAAGCAGTAAATAAACTTTTTCTTCCCATTTGGAGCTTTTAATGTGCTCGTCAATCTGGCGCATTGCTATCTTAATAAGGTCAGCTTGGGTGCCCTGAATTGGCGCATTGATCGCCATCCGCTCGGCTTCTGCTTTGATGTAAGGCAGTTTGGAATTGATGCCGGCAAAATAACGACGGCGGCCAAAAAGAGTCTCGGTGTATCCTAGCCGGGCCGCATCGGCCTTCACCTTATCCAAATACCAGGCTAGACCGGAATAATTTCTAAAGTATTCATTGTAAAATTTCTGGGCCTCGTCTCGGGTGCCCCCTAGATTGGCCTTGAGAGCATTCACTCCCATACCATATAAAATCCCGAAGTTGATAACTTTGGCTTGTCGACGCATTTCGGCATTCACCATCTCAAGGGGCACGTTAAAAACTTGGGCTGCTACGGCCGTGTGAACATCCTGATTGGTTTTAAAAATTTCGATTAATTTGGGATCACCGGAAAGAATGGCGGCAATACGCAATTCTATTTGAGAATAATCAAAGGCCACTAATTTGTAACCTTTGTCCGCAATAAAAGCTTTCCGAATGTTGCGCCCAAGCTCGGATTTAATTGGGATATTCTGGAGATTAGGATTGTTCGAAGACATGCGTCCAGTAGCGGCGCCTGTTTGAGAAAAAGTTGAATGAAGGCGATCGTCTTCGTCAGCCAAAACCGGAATAGTATCAATATAGGTGGAGAGTAATTTCTGGAGTTCGCGATGCTTTAATATCAAGCCGATGATCGGATGAAGCTCCTGCATTTTTAGAAGCTCTGATTCCCGAGTGGAGCGGGCTCCGCCGGCAGTCTTTTTAATATTTTTAGCTTTCAAAGCCAACTTGTCGTAGAGAACCGTGCCGAGCTGCTTTGGCGAATTAATATTGAATTCTTCACCGGCTTCCTTCCAAATTTTCTTCTCAAGTTTGGCCAGCTCCTGATGATAGCTTTTGCTTAAGTCATATAAATAAGTGCGATTGATTTTTATCCCGCGTTTCTCCATTCGTTCAATAATCGGAATGAGTGGCAACTCAATTTCTTCATAAACCTTTTCCAGTTTTCTTTTGCGGATTTCGCCGAGAATAATTTCGGCGGCTTTGGCGAAGGACTTGGTCTTAGCGAAATGAAGAACGTCATCAAGAGTCGGATTAGTGAGATTGGAATCGAGAACCCATAGAGCCAAAGTCACCCTTTTTAGTTCGGCCCGATCGATCGGTTCGTCAAAAGCTTCATTGAGACTTGATTGAGTTGGTGATGAAGAGGAAGGAGCATCTGTTGGATCATAAGTGGCTGATTGAGATTTTGTTTGGCCACCTTTCGGACCCCCACTTAAAACCTCCTTTAATCGAGCACTTAATGTTCTGAATTCCAGATCGCGGAAAAGGGTTTCGATTTTATCCAGATCGACTGATTCTGTCCAAGTTTTTGACGGCAACTTAAATTCAATTGGAGCGTCTCGTCGAATCGTGGCCAGCATCTTGCTAAAGAGGGCTTCCTCTTTTCCTTCCCTTAAAAGCTTGATAATGCGATCAGTTAAACCGGCTTTTTTAAATTTCTCATCGCCTTGTTCCAGTTCTTTATAAATATTTTCAACGGTGCCGAATTGCTGAATTAAAATGGTGGCGGTTTTTTCGCCAATGCCGGCAATTCCGATAATATTGTCCGACGGATCTCCGCGTAATCCTTTGTAGTCTGCTAGAAGTGCTGGCGGAAAGCCGAAGCGCTCTTCCACTTTTTTCTGGTCGTACATGACTGTATCCGTCAGTCCCTTGCGTAGAGTGAAAACTTGTACATCTTTCCCTCTTACTAGCTGCAAAGTGTCCATGTCGCCCGAAGCAATGACGACGCAAACTCCAGAAATATCTTTGACTTCCTCAACGATAGTGCCGATGACGTCGTCGGCTTCAAAACCGGCCTTATCATAAATAGGAATATTAAAAGCTTCAAAAATATCTCGCGAACGAGTCATTTGGGAAACCAGCTCCGGATCGGCTTTTTTACGCCCGGCTTTGTAAGCTTCATAAGCCTGGTGTCGATAGGTCGGTTCAGGCAAATCATAAGCCGCTATTAAATAATCCGGTTTCAAATCCTGGATGATACGAATGAGCATGGTGGAAATTCCATACAGTCCGCCAGTCGCTTCCCCTTTGCTGGAAGCAAAATCCGGCAGCGCGTGATAGGCCCGATGTAAGATGGCGTGCGCATCCAACAAAACCAGTCGCTGGTTTTCCATTTTCACTTTTTCCGTTTTCGGAGCTTTTGGCATTTAATACTTTATTTCTCGAGTATTTTCGTCAATAAACTTAAAATAAATCTTTTGATAATTTTTGGGCAAGGCGCTTTCCACGTTCTTCGACCATTCTATTAATACCAGATTTTTGGGGTCAGCTGCTATTTCCTCAAAATTCAACTTCATTAATTCTTCGCCGTTCTGGAGGCGGTAAGCATCAATATGAATTAATTTATTCCATGTTGGATCGCCCGCGAGTTCATAATTTTTTTCAATCACGAAAGTCGGACTAGTCATAGATTCTCTGATTCCTAAGAGCCGACCCAGTGCCTGAACGAACGTAGTTTTGCCGGCACCCAAATCGCCTATTAAACCGGCGATTTGGGCGCCTTCCTCTCCCTTCAGATCCCTCAAATAATCTAAAAACTTTTCCGCCACCACTCCAGTTTCATCCAAACTTCTACTGTCAATCTTCATCTTGAAATATTAGCACGACCCTTAATCTATCTAAATAAAAGAAAACGGCGAGTTCAAAAATGAACTCGCCGTACTGTCAGGATTCGAACCTGAAAGATTTAACCTCGGCGTGGATGGCTACCGGGCGGTCTTTGCATTGGAGCATGTGGCGCCGATGCATAGTGATTGCCGCTGTTGATCTGATTACCGATGGCAACGGTGATACCGTTGAGGATCCCCCCGAACACATTGCCCGAACCGTGCGAATTATATCCGCCGGGTCCCCCGCCGTAACCATAAGGTCTTGGCGGCGGGAACGAATTCGTGGCGTACGATTCGAATCGTCCAGAAGGTTGTTGCAGACTCGCGACATAAGCTTCCGCTTGCGCGTGCGTCATCTTCACTTCCCGGACATTGCCGTAGCAGTCATGGACGCGAACGATGACACAATCAACCGGAGCCTTTCGCAGATGAATCTCGGCGTGGCGCGGTTGTGGCGGTGCGGGTTGTTCCTCCACAAAGGCAATCATGTTCTTGTACGCTTTGCCGTTACGCATGCATCCATCGATATAGATGGGCTGCTTGGTGGCTGTATCGTAGTAGATCATGGCCGAAGCGCTGAGCGGAACAATTTCCGCCTTGTGAAGCATCTGGTTGTAGACCAGCCGCCCCGTCCATCCGAGCTCGGCTGCCGATTTGTATCCGAGCCCTTCCAGGCATTCAGGTCCGGTGTAAGGATGACGTCCTTTGAAAACGCTGAGCGGGGCATACCCTTGAGGGGTTCCGTAACGGCCACGGCTGACATCGGGTTTCGGCCGGTGAGAGTCGCGGGTCGTTGTGACGGTTGCGATCGTCATGTTTTCGCTTGAATCGTTTTGCTCGGCCGAAAGACGGTCGAGTTCGGCCTGAAGCTTGTCTTCGTTGTTTTGGGCCTTGAGGTTATTGACGCTGGCAAGAGCCAGCAGACTGACAAAGAGCAGAAGCTGTTTCATTTTTTCTTTCCGTGTTGAGGTTTACTGACGTGAAACTGACTTTTCTAGATTATATCACTCCTAGAGAAAAAGTCAAGGAGGGCGGCTGAGGTCGCCAGCCGCCCTCCTTCAGCCCCTCCGCCTTTAAAACCCCCCTAAAAAAGGCTATTATTTACCTAATAAATGGTTCAATTCAACGAAGAAAAACAGAAGGCTCGCCTGGCCGACCTGAAAAAGAGCGAAGAGGAAAAGCTGGCGGAAATCTTATCTGGAAAATACGGCCTTCAGTACATTGATCTTTCTCGCATCACCATTAACACAGATGCCCTGCGTCTTATTCCGGAAGAAGCCGCCCGTCGCAATAAAATGGCTGTTTTTGATGTGGTTAATAAAAATATTCGAGTGGCCATTCAGACCCCGAACAATCCTTCAACGACTGAAACTTTAAATGAACTAAAAGAAAAAGGTTACTTCCCGATCGTCTACATGGTTTCAACTGAAAGTTTGGAAAAAGCCTGGAGTCGTTACAAAGATCTTTCCTTCGCTCTTGAAACAAAGGCCGGCTCTCTGGATATTTCCAATCAGGAAATTGAAACTTTTCTGCATCAGGTAAACAGCATGCAGGATATTCAAAAATTAATTAATGAGGCTCTGACAATTAAGAAAACTTATCGTATCTCGCGCGTTTTAGTGATCATCATGGCCGGCGCGCTTTCCTTAAAAGCATCTGATGTTCATATCGAACCGGAAGAAGACCATACTCGCTTGCGCTATCGTCTGGATGGAGTCTTGGTAGACGTGCTGAATTTTGATAATGAAACTTATAATCTGCTCCTTTCGCGCATTAAACTCCTTTCCAACCTGAAATTAAATATTAAAGAAAATGCCCAAGACGGTCGTTTCAGTATTTTAGTTTCGGGAGACGAGATCGAAGTGCGTACTTCCGTTTTACCCGGAAATTATGGCGAGTCCATCGTGCTCCGTTTACTAAATCCAAAATCAATTACCGTGCCCCTTGAAGAACTGGGTATTGAACCGCGCCTTTTCAAAATTCTGGAGGCGGAAATTAACAAACCAAACGGCATGATTCTAACCACCGGTCCGACCGGTTCCGGAAAGACCACCACCCTCTATTCTTTTATGCGCCGTATTTACAATCCGGAAATTAAAATTCTGACTATTGAAGATCCCATCGAGTATCACTTGGCCGGCATTGTTCAGACGCAGGTAGAACCGAAGAAAGGCTACACCTTCGTTTCCGGATTAAGAGCGGCTCTTCGACAAGACCCTGATGTCATTATGGTTGGAGAAATTCGAGATGAAGAGACGGCCGAAATTGCCATTAATTCCTCTCTTACCGGTCACTTGGTATTCTCCACCCTTCACACCAACGACGCCGCCGGTACTTATCCTCGTCTAATTGATCTCGGAGTAAATCCAAAAGTGCTCTCGTCGGCTATTAATGTTTCTATCGCTCAGCGTCTGGTGCGAGTGCTATGCCCTGTTTGTAAAAAAGAAGTGGCAGTTCCCGCCAGTACGAAAACCACTTTGGAAAAAGTAATTGCTTCAATTTATTTGGAAGAATTTCGAGTGCCGGTAAAAACTATGTATGAGCCGGTGGGCTGTTCGGAATGTCATCATCAAGGCTTTAAAGGCAGAATCGGAATTTTCGAAGCCATTTTAACGGACGAAAAAATTGAACAAGTAGTCAAAGAAAACCCAAGCGAGCGAGAAATTAGAATCGCGGCGAGACCTCAAGGAATTTTAACTATGGAGCAGGACGGGGTGCTAAAAGTTTTGAAGGGCGTCACTTCTCTTTCCGAACTTGGCCGCGTGGTAAACATCGAACAGTATTTGAATCTGTAATCACCGCAATATTGACAATTCCTTTTATTTATGATAGGATATTGGAGAAAGTAATTTCTAAATCGACAATATAAATCTCTCAGCAATTAGCTCCGCAAGGAGCTACTGGTTCTTCTTAGAGGACACTCTGGTGCCTCTCTCCGAGAACAGCATCTAAGCAAGGAGAATAACCCAACCCTTCCAAAATGATGTTTTTGGAGAGGGGTTGCTGGTGTTATCCTTACAAGAAGTGCTTAACTTTTGATCACATTGAAAGCATTGCTGAGAGATTTATCTTGTCGATTTTCTATTTTCATCCTATTCAGCTAAAAAATAACTGCAAGCTTTTCAGTGGGGAAAAGTTGTGTTCTGGTAAAGTGAGCGGTTAAAAAAGTCATCGGTTTTTTGTGTTATGCTTTTGTCATGACAGAAAGTAAAGCGCCCGCTGGCGAAGAAAAAGTCTTTGTGGAAGATCAGGCCCTTGATCAGACTTTGCGGCCGACGAAATGGGCCGACTATGTTGGACAGGAGCCAATTAAACAAAATTTAAATATTCTTCTTTCAGCGGCTAAAGAAAGAAATCATCCACCTGAACACGTTTTATTCTACGGTCCGCCCGGTTTGGGCAAGACCACTCTAGCGCACCTTATTTCCAAAGAAATTGGCGCCCAAATGAAGATTACTTCCGGCCCGGCCATTGAACGGGTTGGCGATTTGGCTTCCATTCTGACCAATCTTTCAGCCGGCGACATTTTATTTATAGATGAAATTCATCGTCTTAATAAGGCGGTGGAGGAAATTCTTTATCCGGCCATGGAGTCGGGAGTTTTGGATATTATTATCGGCAAGGGTCCGTCCGCTCGCACCATTCAGCTGGATTTGCCCCAATTCACTTTGATCGCGGCTACTACTCGAATTGCCCTACTCTCTTCCCCGCTTCGCTCTCGTTTCTCCGGTGGAGTTTTCCGTCTGGAGTTTTATACCGAAAAAGAAATCGAGGAAATTGTTCGACGCTCGGCTAAAATCTTAAAGATTGATATTGATGAAGGAGCGATTAAAGAGATTGCCAAGCGCAGTCGCTTTACACCGCGAACCGCCAACTATCTCTTAAAACGCTGTCGCGATTATGCCCAAATCAAAAAGGTCACTCTTTCCAAAGAGATGGTGCTGGAGGCTCTGAAACTTCTCGGCATTGATGAAGTTGGGCTTTCCAATTCGGACCGACTGCTTCTCGAAACTATTATTAATAAATTCAGCGGCGGTCCGGTCGGTCTAAATACTTTGGCCGCCTCTCTCTCCGAGGAAGAGGCGACCATCGAAGAATTCAATGAGCCTTATCTCATTCAAATCGGTTTTTTGGAGAGAACGGCCCGCGGCCGCACAGCCACCCCTCGCGGCTACCAGCATTTAAAAGTTAAGATGCCTGATCACCTACAGGAGAAACTCTTGTAGTTCGTAAGGTTTATAAGGTTATAAAGTTCATAAAGTATTATGGAACCACAGCCGGGTTTTTATTATCACTACAAACATGATTCGACGAAAGGCGTTTTTGATTATGCCTATGAAGTTTTAAATATCGGCCACCATACCGAAATTGAAGATTGGAAAGCCGGAGAGATGGTGGTTTATCGTCCACTTTATGAAAGTGCCCAAGTTTATCAATCCGGTAAACACTGGGATGTTCGGCCGCGAGCTATGTTTTTAGAATCGGTGATTAAAAACGATAAGACGTTCCCGCGTTTTCAAAAAATTACGGACTCAAAAATAATTTCCAAACTTGAAAATCAAGTTAAAAAATTATATAAAAACTAAGCCTTTTACTTTTAACTTTTAACTGAAGTGTCCGGCCACAATAAATGGTCACAAATTAAACATCGAAAAGCTGCCACTGATGCCAAGAAAAGTCAGCTTTTTTCGAAGTTGGGGCGTTTAATTACAGTGGAATCCAAAAAGGCGGCCGGCAAGACCAGCTCGCCCAGTTTGGCGGTAGCGATTGAGAAAGCTCGCAAAGAAAATATGCCCAAAGACGTAATTGAGCGAGCGATTAAAAAAGGAACGGAAAGCAATACCGGTTCAATGGAAGCCATTACCTACGAAGCATATGGCCCGGGCGGATCAGCCATTATGATTGAAGTGCTCACTGACAATCGAAATAAATCAGCCCAAGAAATGAAATTTATTCTCTCTAAAAATGACTCTTCGCTTGCCGGCATTGGGGCCGCCAGCTGGGCTTTTGAAAGAAAAGATCGAGAATGGCTGCCAAAAACTACAGTTCAATTAGAGGATAGCGATTTGGAAAAACTAGAAAAGCTGGTGGATGAGCTTGAAAGTAATGAAGATGTTCAGGCCGTTTTCACTAATGTAGAATAATGATATGAAAATCTTGGCAGTTGATCCGGGGTATGAGCGATTGGGGGTAGCAATTATAAAGAAGAATCCCGGAGAAAAAGAGCGAGTTATTTATTCCAACTGTTTCAAAACTTCAGCCAAGCAACCCTTTGAAGAAAGGTTACTTTTAATTGGTCAGGAGATTAAAAGACTGATTAAGGAGTTTGAAC
Organism: Candidatus Paceibacterota bacterium; assembly: GCA_035652395.1. NCBI lineage: Bacteria > Bacillati > Minisyncoccota > Minisyncoccota bacterium. The sequence goes on from DASRDX010000012.1 coordinate 106,803, forward strand.
CGGCGGCTTTGGCTATTGAAACTTTGTATTTCACCAATAATCAGAAGACTGCCATGCATGTCTCCGAGGTTCGGGGAGTAGTTACTTACGAAGCACTGTGTGCCAGCATGAAGTTATTTGAATACACCCCTCTTCAAATTAAAGTGGCGGTGACTGGCTACGGTGGCGGCGATAAAAAGCAGGTTATTTCCATGATCGAGAAGTTGGTGACTATCGATAAAAATATTGCTCACGACGACGAGTACGACGCCATTGCCGTCGGCTTGACTTACTTTGCCACAGCTCGTCTTTAGGAGTAAGGTAAGTAAGTCTCTTCTCAAGCGTCTTAGATTGTAAGGCATTATTTATCAGTTAATCAATTATTAACATGGCAACAATTGTAAACAACCCTCCTCCACAAAATAATGATGGGGGTAGCGGATTCGGTTCAGGTTTAATCATCGGTATTATTATCGTCGTTCTGATCATCTTCTTGATCTTCTGGTTCGGAGTAAAAGGAAATAACAGCGCTCCAGCTCCCGCTACAGACACCAATAATGGCAGCACGGTGGTAGTACCGATCCCAACGTATCAGTCCACTACTAATTCATCTTCAACAACCGTTATTAACAACGGCAGCTCGACAAGATAAGGACTTATAAAGAGGCCGCGCCCAAAGGGCGCGGCCTCTTTTATTTCCTTGCTTTTTCCTTAAAAGCGATTAATATCGATTTTGGATGAAAAAGGTCTTTATTGTGGAAGATTATAAAAACATTTTAAAAGGATGGGGTCTTATCTGGGAGGCCGATGGCTATGACTTAGAGGTAATACCCGCTTTTACTCTTGAAGAGGCTAATTCCCTTTTAGATCAGGGGATTGACTTCGATCTTGCAGTGATCGACGGCCATGTTGGCAAAAACCAACCTTACAACAGCGGAGGTTTGATTCGGCGAATTCGCGCTACGTACTCGGTTCCTATTCTTGCGACTTCCTCCGAGGTAAAAACGCGGGAACAAATGCAAAAAGATGGATGCAGCGAGGTGGTGGATAAAATGGTTAATATGGCGGTGGTGAACAAGGTGGTGGAAATCCTGGGATTAAAGCCGTCGCAACCGTTTCCTGTCTAGGGGGCGGTTTTTTATTGTGTACTTTTTGTAAAGATTTAAAAGGCCTATTTTAAAGGGTTTTTGAGCTATCCACAGGCCCTTGACAAAACCCTTGATTTTTAAGTTGAGCATGTTACAAATATGGCATTAGTAGCTAGATCATTGCTAAATGTATAGTGAAGATTTTCAAGCCGACGCAATGGATCAAGAAGAGGTAGTAGAAGACGACAACCTTGATCTGGAAAGCTCGGAATTTGAAGATGAAGAGAATGCTTATCTCGTCAACGACGAGGAGCTAGACGAAGGATTTCAGTTCCAAGGTTAAGAAAAATAATCCGCCCCGAATGCTGGATTTGGCGCAAGCCGAGTCCAGCATTCGGGGCGGATTTTGCGTTTATTAGATCTCCAGTTTAATAAATCTTTTCTTGCCGATTTTTAGAGAGAGCGGCTCTTCGATTTGAAAATTTCTATCGGTAATTTTGGCCCCGCCCACTACGGAGATCGCTCCCTCATTAATAAGACGAGTAAATTCAGTTTTTGATTTGATAATTTTTTGCTCAAGAAGAATTTCTCCCAGATTGGCGCCCTTTTTTATTTTAAAAGCTTCAATGTGATCCGGAATTTCGCCTTTTTGAAAGGCGGCCGAAAAAGCTAAGACCGCTTTTTCGGCCGCCTCTTCGCCATGATAAATTTTGACGATCTCCATGGCTAATTTTTCTTTCAAATCGCGAGGATTCGTTCCCTCTTTCAACATGTTTTTAATTTTTTCCACATCAGCCTCTGAAAAATCAGTGCATAATTCAAAACCGACAACAATCATCTCGTCCGTCCAGCTCATTACTTTGCCAAACATTTCATTCGGCCCATCATCAAGACGCACCATATTTCCCTCGCTCTTTCCCATCTTCTTGCCGGTTGAGTCCACTAAAAGTTTCATGGCGATAACAATTTTTTCCTGATTCTTAATCTGCTTCAGCAATTGTCGTCCGACAAGCATATTAAAAGTCTGATCATTTCCTCCGAGCTCGCCGTCAACTTCCAAAGCGACGCTGTCGTAACCTTGGAGAAGCGGGTACAAAAATTCATGAATAAAAATTGGCCGCTCATTTTTCATCCTTTCCTCAAACATGTCTCGTTTCAGCATCTGCTCTACTGTCATGTGGGCGGCCAAATCCAGCAATTGAATCATGCTCATTTTACTAAGCCAATCCGAGTTGTAGCGAATTTCGGCCGGATTTTCGCCCTCAAAATTCAGGAAAACAGCGGCTTGATTTTGATAATTTTTGGCGTTTTCGGTGATTTCTTTGGCGCTAAGTGGCTTTCTGATGATGTCCTTCCCTGTGGGATCTCCAATCATGGCGGTAAAATCTCCTACTACTAAAATAATTTTATGCCCAAGTTTTTGAAGTTCGGCCAATTTCCTTAAGTTAATAGCGTGCCCTAAATGCAAAGACGGACCGGTCGGATCAATTCCTAAATAAAATTTTTGTTTTTTGTGCTGGAGAATTTTTTGAGCCATCTCTTTATTGGGGAAAATATTTTCCACCCCGCGCTTCAAAATTTCGTCCAGATTGCTTTCTTTCATACTCATAAATGTAGCATAGGCCTCATTTTTTTGGTATTTTTCCCTCTTTCAATGTGCTACCATAGATTGGTAAATGCTACGACGTTTATTTAAGTCCCTCATTGATGAGGTTGATTACTTGGCCAATACTTTTGGCTGGATTCTGCGCCACCTTCAAAGCTGGCGCGGCGCTAAATTGGTGTTTCGCACCCTGCTTGCCTATTTTGTCACCTCCATGATTCTTTTCTGGCGTGGAGTAATCTGGTATTTCAGAGCTTTGCGCAATCCTCGGCGTCGCGGTCGTCTAATCAGAGAAACTATTGCCATTCTTATTGTCCTTTTTTTATTTTTTGTCGGCACCACCTTGCTTTGGGCAGCCAGTTTGCAAATTCCCGATCTTAATTCTTTTGACCATCGCCTGATCAGCCAATCAACTAAAATTTACGACCGCACTGGAAATGTCTTGCTTTATGATTTGGGTGGCGAGGTGCGCCGAACCGTCGTGCCCTTTGATCAAATTTCCCCGAACATTAAAAATGCCTCGCTGGCTATTGAAGACGCGGGGTTCTACCAGCATGGCGCCATAAAAACCTCCTCAATTATTCGAGCTTTGCTTTATGATCTTACTCATTTCACCACCACTCAAGGCGGATCTACCATTACTCAGCAGGTAATTAAAAATTCTCTTCTAAATAACAGTAAAAGTCCTACCAGAAAACTCAAGGAGTGGATTTTAGCAATTAAGCTGGAGGAGCAGGCCGACAAGGATACTATTCTTAATCTTTATTTAAATATCATTCCCTATGGAGGCAATATTTACGGAGTGGAAGAAGCTAGTGAGGCCTATTTCGGTGTTCATGCCATTGATTTAACTTTGGCCCAATCGGCTTATTTGGCCGCCATGGTTCAGGCTCCAAGTTATTACTCTCCTTATGGCGCCCATCGTGACGCGCTCGAGAATCGCAAAAATTTAGTTCTCAGTAAGATGAAAGAAAATGGATTTATTACCGAGGATCAATACAATCAAGCCCTGGCGGAAAAAATTGCTTTTGTTTCTCAACCTATTAACAGCATAAAAGCTCCGCACTTCTCGATGTATATTGTTCAGTATCTTGAAGATAAGTATGGTGAGGATGTGGTTCAGAACGACGGATTGAAAGTTACTACTACACTTGATTACACCGTCCAGCAAAAAGCTGAAGATATTGTCAAAACTTATGTCGACACTAATGGGAAAAAGTTTAAAGCTAGTAACGCAGCGTTAGTGGCGGCTGATCCAAAAACCGGTCAGATTTTAGCCATGGTCGGCTCGCGAGATTATTTCAGCAAAGAAATTGACGGCAATTTTAATGTGGCTACTGCCCATCGCCAGCCGGGATCTTCTTTTAAACCTTTCGTCTACGCCACCGCTTTTAATAAAGGTTACACTCCCGACACTATTCTTTTCGATGTGGATACAGAGTTCAATGCCAACTGTACGCCGGACCACATTCCAACTAATTCTGGAACTACCTGTTATGATCCGCAAAATTATGAAGGCGGATATCAAGGACCGATGACAATTAGAGCCGCTCTCGGTCAGTCGAGAAACATTCCGGGAGTGAAAGCTTTATATCTGGCGGGAATTCAGGCTTCTCTCGATACCGCCCACGCTATGGGTATTCAGAGCCTCAACGCCGGTCCAGCCATTTACGGACTGACCTTAGTACTTGGAGGCGGCGAAGTTTCTCCCCTGGACATGGCCGAAGCTTATGGAGTTTTCGCCAACAACGGAGCGAAAAATCCGGCCACTGGAATTCTAAGTGTGGTGGATCGTGACGGAAAGGTTTTGGAACAATACGCCACCGACACGCCGGAGCAGGTTATTCCGGAGCAAACCGCTGAAGAAATGAATGATATTTTATCGGATAATAATGCTCGCGCTCCGATTTTTGGTTCGCATTATTTTGGCAGCCAGCGCGTGGCCATGAAAACTGGTACGACAAATAATTCGCGTGACGCTTGGATTATCGGCTACACTCCTGATATTTCGGTTAGCGCTTGGATGGGAAACAATGACAACACACCGATGGCCCAACAAGCGGCTGCCACAATTGTGGCACCAATGTGGAAAAAGTTTATGGATGCTGTTTTGCCTCAATATTCGGCAGATGAATTTAAACCACCAGCCCCTATTGATGAATCAAATATGAAGCCGGTGTTGCGTGGAGTTTGGCAGGGTAATGTTGCTTACACGCTTGATAAAAGTACGGGATTACTGGCCACGCCAGATACTCCACCAGAGATGCGGCAGGACGTTTATGATAATAATGTTCATGAAATTCTTTATTACGTGAATAAGAATGATCCGCAAGGTCCGCCGCCTACGAATCCGGCGGCGGACCCCCAATTCGCCAACTGGGAGGCTGGCGTTTCCCGTTGGGCTGCCACCGCCGGTTACACTAGCAGCACAACCCCTTCTTCAACCGCCCCCACCGGCTTTGATAATGTTCACACTCAGGCGGCCGCTCCCAAAATTTCCATCACCAATCCGGGAAATGGGTCTACTTATCCAAAAGATCAAAGGATTACTATTTCTATCAGCAGCCAAGGCTCCTTCCCCCTTTCTAAAGTTGATTACTACATTAACGGCAGCTATATTGGCACGGCCGATAAAAGTCCGTTCTTTTTCTCCTTTGTGCCGGCAGATGTTCAAAATATTGCCGCCCACAACGAATTGAGAGCGGTGGCCTACGACAATGTTTTAAATAAAGGAGAGGCTGTAAGTAATTTCGATGTCAGTCCCTAGTGGAGATTTTCAAATTTAATTCCGGAAATCTCTTTTGATATTCGTTCTAGTATAGTTTGCCGCTTCAATAAAATTTCTGTTTTGGCCACGCCTCCTAATTTTATAAAAAGAGAATTACCCTGAATAATTACTTGTTCTTTAGAAAGAGTTGCCCCTGTTTCCTGTTGGATAATCTGGCTGATCTGTTCTTTTTTGGCGTCAGGACGCTCAAGATTTCTGAATTTAGAAAGAAAATCGGAAATGCTTTTCATTTTAGGGGTCGCGGCCGCCTTTGGCGGCCGCGCTCTTACTTATTCATCGGACTAACTAAATAGAGAAATGATCGATCGTTTACTCCCCGAATTAATAGGGGTTTATTTGGCCCGCTGAAAGTTAGCTGAACACTGTCGGCGTCAATAGACTGAAAGCAGTCATTAATGTATTTATAATTAAAACTAATCTCTAAATCTTCTCCCTTAAGAGCGGCTTCCAGTTTGTCCTGACTTTCCCCCACCTCACCATTTCGACTACTTAATTCAAAAAGTTTGTTTTTGGGGGACAAAGACAGACTAATCTGATTAAAGTTGTTGGAAAATATATTGGCAATCTTTAAAGCGTTAATTAAATCCTGTTTTAGAATTACCGCTTCGGAGGTCGATTCTTTTGGAATAATTTGTTTGTAGTCTGGGAAAATTCCATCCACCACTCGGGAAAATAATCTTATACCGGGAAGTTCGAAAGAAAGTTGATTTTTATTGAGCGATAATTCCACCTGGGCTTCACCTGTTTGCTCCAAGACGCGCACAATTTCCGGAATGTTTTTAAAAGGAATCAAAATTTGCGAAAAATCTTTTTTGTTTTTTATTTTTAGTCGCTTTTCGGCCAACCTAAATGAGTCTGTGGCCACAAACACCACCTCATCATGATCTGGGTAAATAAAAACACTAGAAAGCTCTGGCTTCATGCTGGAAACAGAGGCACTATACCAAACGGATTTAAATCCGCGGATTAAATCCTTGGTGTTAAAAGTGATTTTTTGTCCGTTTTCTACTTTTGGAATGGAGGGAAAATCTTGGTGTGGAACAGCTTTAATTAGGGTCTGGTGTCGCCTGGTAGAAACTTTTAAATTTCCTTCTTTTGTTTCAAAGCGAATATTTTTGTCCTCTAAAGAACTGTTTATGAAATTATTTAGGACGCTCCCAGGCACAGCCACTTCCCCTTTTTCCTCGGTCTTTACCGGCACCTCCAGCTCAATTCCGATGTCTAAATTAGTGGCTTTAATTATTAGGTTGTTGGTTTCCGCCACGAAAAGAACACATTTCAAAACCGGCAAAGTGGCGCTTTTCGCAGTAATTTTTTCAGCTAAAGATATAGCTGTGCTTAATTTTTCTTTCAATCCTTCTAATTTCATATTGTTAACAAGTATTAATATTTCTCTTTATAAAATTTATTATTGCTATTATGGGTGTGGATTTGTGTATAACTTTTTTAAACCATAATTTAGAACACCTTTTTCAATTCCTTTAATTTTTTATTGGGGATAATTGAATTATACAATCTTCCAATATTTAACCTTTTATAAGTTTATGTTGTTTTCCCTAAAATTCTCCCCACCAGCACAACTACTTTCCCCATCCTTTACCTCCCTATATCAACGCCCTAATCTGATTTAGCTCCTGGGCCAGTAAATTATCCACCTTCAACTCATTTTTTATTTTCTCACAGGAATGAATAACAGTGGTGTGGTCGCGGCCACCCAATTTTTGACCAATGGTCGGATAAGAGACGTTAAAATCTTCCCGCAAAATATACATTGATAACTGTCTTGGCCGAACCACTTCTTTCCGCCGAGTCTTGTCGTAAATACTATCCTCCTCCACATTATAAAAGCCAGCCACAATCTTAATAACGTCTTTCACCGAAACATTTTTAGTCGGTTTGGCACTGTTTTTAATGAGAGTTTTGATTTCCAGAAGATTTAATTCCCGCCCACGGACCTCGGACTGATGAATGAGGCTGTTTAAAATTCCTTCAAGCTCACGAATGTTTCCTTGAATGGAAGTGGCTAAATACTGCGAAACCTCCTGCGAAAGACTGAAATTGTGAGCCCGACTTTTAGTTTCCAGGATAGCTACTCGCGACTCGTGATCGGGCGGAGGAATATCAACAATCATACCGGCCACAAACCGAGACTTTAAACGCTCTTCCAGGTTCGGAATAAAATTAGGATGAATATCGGAGGAGAAAATAATCTGTTTGTTGTTGTCATGAAGGTGGTTAAATAAATGAAATAACTCTTCCTGACACTTGTCTTTGTTGGAAATAAACTGGATATCGTCCATGATCAGGACATCGTATTTTCGGTATTTGTCCTTAAAATTGTTCATTTTATTGGTCTGGATGTGGTTGACGACGTCTTGAGCGAATTTTTCAGAAGTAATGTAGTAAATTTTTTTGTTACTCTGAATTTTCAAGTGATTGCCAATAGCCTGCATCAAATGAGTTTTACCGAGGCCGGTATTTCCATAAATGAAAAGCGGATTGTAAGCGATAGGTTTTTTAATAATGGCCTGGGCGGCAGCGTACGCCAATTCATTAAACGGACCGACTACAAAAGAATCAAAAGTGTAACGCGGGTTAAGATTATCTTCTTTGTTGATATAAAGATCTGAAAAAGGCAGCTCTTTAGTCGGTTGCGGCGCAAAAGAAGCTTCCTGTTTAGGAGCGGTGGTTGAAGTAATGGTGTATTCGAGCGAGCGGATATTTTCTTGGAGCGAGCGGAGAATCCTTAAAATATTTTTATGGAATTTATTGACTAACCAGTCTTTAACAAAAGCGCTAGGGACGGCTAAAGTTACCACCCCGTCTTCTTGTTTAAGAATATAGGTGGGTTTAAACCAGATGTTAAAGTTTCCTTTTGATACCGAAAGCTCAATTTCAGCCAGCACCTTGTCCCAAAGTTTCTTGTTATCTAACATAGTTTAAACACCAGATAAAGATTTAATAAATTTTTCTCATTATAGCCCTCTCTCCAAAATAGCAATCTTGTGAACAGTTTATAAGTGTGTTGATAAATTGTGGATAGTGGAGCCGACAGAGTTTTTGGCAGACTGTCAAACCAGCCACTTTTTGAATTTTAATTGTATAGCAAGAAACACTAATAAATTTTTGTATTCGAAATATTCAGAGAATACAAGAAGTTTTAACTTTACGGTAAAGAGTCAGCAAGCTCCGACATTCGAACAAAGAGATTTTTTTGGCACAGAGCTAATTTTGAGCTATACTACTTCCATGTCACGAACTTATCAACCGAAAAAGCGAAAAAGAGCTAAAACTCATGGTTTTTTGGTCAGGAATCGAACGAAAGGCGGGCGCAAAACCGTTAAAAGACGACGCCAGAAAGGCAGACGACGACTAACTGTTTAAATAACCCATCTCCTAAATCTCCTAGATTTTTAGAGGACTCTACCTCTAATCTATTATGACTAAAATACAGCGCACCAGCCGCGAACTCTTCAAGAGAGTGATGAAAAAAGGGCGAGGACGAAACTCAAAACACCTATCTTTAAAATTTTTACCCCTTCAGGCTGATGAAAAAAGTTTTGTCGCCGTAGTTTCCAAAAAAAATTATAAAAGAGCGGTGGATCGTAATAAATTGAAGCGCCGGGCGCGGGCCATTTTCCGGAAATTAGAGGAAAATGCCGCGCCCGGCTCCTACATTCTTTTTTTAAAATCCAAATCCCTCCTCCTCACTTATCAAGAGCTTGAAAAAGAAGTGGCCGATTTAATCGGAATTAATAAATAAGATAGGCTCGTGGCATTCATGTTACTATAATTAAATGATCCAATACTTTTTCAAACCGCTCTTCTATATTCCCCTCTACAATGCTCTAGTTTTTCTTCTCTCTATCTTACCGGCTGCCAGTGTGGGTCTCGCCGTCATTCTTTTAACCTGTATTGTCAAATTAATTCTCTTTCCCTTAACTCGCCAATCGGTTGTTACTACCGCTAAATTAAAAAAACTTGAACCGGAACTGGCCGTTCTTCGAAAACAATACGAAAAAGACAAACAGGAACAAGCTCGGCAAGTAATGGCATTTTATAAGAAGAACCAAATCAATCCTTTTTCCGGAGTTTGGCTTTTGCTGATTCAAACGCCTATTATTTTAAGCCTCTATTACATTTTCTTAAAAGGAGGGTTGCCAATCATTGATGTATCTCTCCTTTACCCATTTATTCACCCGCCGCAGGTGGTGGACATGACATTTTTGGGTCTTAACATCGCGCACCCCCAATTTATTTTTGGCCTCCTGGCCGGCGTTACACAATTTATTCAGATTCAATTGTCTGTACCGCCGGTGAAAAAGCTGGCTGACGGCACAACCCCAACTTTCAAAGACGATTTGGCCCGCAGTATGAATATGCAGTTTCGTTACGTGCTGCCTGTCGTCATTTTTATTATTTCCCTAAAAGTTTCCGGAGCAGTCGCTCTTTACTGGGCGACCAGCAACCTATTCATTATCGGGCAGGAATTAGTAGTTCGACGGCAGCTTAAAAAAACCTCTTAATGAGCCGGCGGAGTGTAAGGAGTGCTGGTTGGAGCTACAACAGGGCCTGTAGTAGCTGGCGTGCTGCTAGAAACAATTGGACCGGGAGGCTGCGTAATTAAAAGATTCCACAAGGTCAGATCTCGTTTGTTGGTAAACATTAAATAATTTTCGTTTGGATCAAGCGAAAGATTGACGGCGTCGATTGCTTGTTTGGTTAGATCGGCCGTTCTGGCAACGACAGTACGTTCTCCAGTCTGAACATTGATTTTCCAGAAATTATCGTTGAAGAAAACACTTCCCTGATACCAAACGTCCGGATAGTTTCCTTTCTTCACTAAAATTGGCACGGCACAATAAACCACCGTAGTTGCTTTCTGACTCCAAACACATTTTTCGGGCAGAGTTTTCAAGGAAAGACTGGAAGCGCTACCGCTTTTAGTGTTGAAAAGATTTAAATCAAAATCCACCGTATTACTTTCGTTAAAAAGAATATAACTAAGATCCGGTGAGGTTAAAGTAGTTAAGCCCGGCACATTTCCCAGAACTTTAGTTAGGGAACCTGTCGTACTATTCATAAAGAAAACATAGCCGGGAATATAAGCTGAAGGTCTGGTGGTCAGAGTTAAAGTGTTAGTCTTTGGCCAACTAACTTGCCACTCTTTTAAGGGGAAATTAAAAATCTGTTTTGGCTTGGCATTATTTGGCGAAGCGACGGAACCTATTCCTCCCTGCCCCCCGGCTCGGAGATAAAAAATCTGGTCTCTCCCCGGCGAGAGAGCCAACTCCGTAATATTTTCCGGCAGGGCATAAGTGAATAAAGATTTTGGCCCACTATTTCCTCCGACCGTTGTAGTGGTGGCGGTGGAGGTGGAAACTAGAACATAAGAAGTCTCAATTGTATTTTCGTCAGAGCCTAAGTACCGAAGTAGCGCTGAATTACCCTGATTAGTAATAAGAGCTTGGTAGATTTTAGGCAGCGTGGTGTTAGTTATTTCAGCCACATCCAAAGAATCAGGTTTGGTTTCAAAGAAGTGGCTAGTAGCCCGATCAACATACCGAATAAAAGTCTGAACCAGAGAAACATTTTTAACTTGTCCTTGATTATCTACCGTGGTTGAAGCCACCACTCGTTGAATAAAACCCGCGCCCGCTACCGGCGCTTTAGTAACCTGGCGCAAACGCGGAATGGTGACCATCGCACCGCTATCAGATTGAATGGTAGCCGTCGGGCTGGAACTAGCCGTTCCTTCCGGGCCGCCGTTAAATAAAGAAAAAATTGTACCAAAAATTCCTCCAGAACTTTGACCTTGCGACGACGACTTTCCTTTCATAATAGCCAAAGCAAATAAGACGCCGATAATTATCACCACAATTATCAAAACAACTATAACAATTTTAACTATTCTTGAAGTCATTAATGTTTAGAATTATAGAAAGTAAAGCTGAGATTACTTCCGTCATAAACAGCATTCTTTCCCGGCACCGCCAATCCCAGTGTTTGAGCGGCGTGAAGTGAGATCTCGCCGTATCCAGTCGCGCCAGCGTCTCCTACAACGGCCCAGGCGGTTTTACCAGTCTTGCTATCAGTTATTAAAACAGGAGTTCCCATGGGAATACCTGAACCAGTGGGCACTGCTACATAGTTGTCAGTTGTGGCATCCAGGCAAGAATTATTCGGGACATAACTAGTACAACTTTTATGTGTGGTCGGATCCAAACCCGGATCAGTTCGTCCGTCGGTATCAATAGCCACATTATCAGAGTTAATAGTGTACCCTTCTATGTAGTTGTCGTTTGAATCCAGTAAATAATTGGAGCCATCGGGGTTAATCACCGCAGTAGAGCCGTCATTGTAATCAATGTAATGGATTCCGTTACTATCATATTCATCAGCGATACCATTGCCTCCACCAGTTGTACCAACGGTCCCGCCCGGACCATATTGACCAGCCGGCACCAGAGTTCCTCCTCCAGTCTGAGCGGCCCCGCCAACAGAAACAGGAGTAATTTGAAGATTGGTTTTAAGAAGGGCCGGATTAATAGTGTTAAGAATAACGTAGGCTCCCAAAGCCAGAATCAATCCCCAAATCGCCGAAGTCATTCGGTTGATTCCTTCGGATTTATTAGAAACAGCATCACTTGACATATATTGGATTCCTCCAATGACTATCATGATTACAGCTAAGCCGCTGGCTAGAGCTACCCCGAACTTAAACATAGTATTTAGATATCCGCTCAAACCTCCGGCTGCACTGTTTGTGTCAGTGTAACCATCGATTGGGGCCAAGGGCACATATCCTTGGGCTAACCCGACAAGCGGGATCGCAAAAAACCCCAACATACTAATTAGAAAAAAGATTTTAAAAAGATTATGAAATTTTGATTTAGAAAGAAGCATTTTGGCTACTATTGTTTGAGAAGTTAACAATGATATTGGTGGAAGCGGACTGTAAAATACTTGACGGCACAGTGGCCGATACAGAAATCGCGGATTGTCCATTTTGATTATCTGGCTTTCGGAAAACTACTTCACTTTGATGAGGATCAAGAGCCATGGCTGAATTATTTAGATACCAAGCATAATTAATAGTCTTATCAGTAGGAGAAGTGGCACTAAAATAAAATGGAAAAGCGCCAAATGTAACTTCCGAGGCGGTTAAATCGAACTGGCTGTCTAAAATTTTATTAAAAAGAATGCCGTTTAGCGGACTGTCTTCATATAAAAGTACTTGAGGATTTTGAGACGCTACACTTATAGCTCCCGAACCACTAATGTTATTTTTTACCAAAGACGCCTCAACACTTACATTAATTGGTTGATTCAAAATATCGCCGGTAACAGTCAGGGTTCGTTTACCGTATCCAGATTTGTCTCCAAGTACGGAATTGTTTAGGCGCCATTTATACACCAAAGTGTTAGGGTCCACCGTCACCCCATTCGAAACAAAATTAGGGAGAGCAACGAAGGTTAAAGTGCCTTGAGGTGGATAGAGACGTTTCCCTTCATAAAATGGGGGCACATACGAATTTGCTTCCCAAACAATATCAACGCTGGCCGGACTAATATTTACCGTCTTCGTAATTCTAGTGCCGTTAACCGGTAAAATAATAACCTGTACAGCCGAGAGACTGCCTGCCGCGCCAGTTGTAAATTCAAAGGAGGTAGCACCCACGCCGTTTTTTTGAACGACTCCATTTACTAACCAGGAAATGTCAGCTCTATTTAGATCCGTGCCAAAGGCTTCAAGAGAAAGATTAACTAGTTGACTTGGTGCAGGATTTTCAGGATTAACCTTAATATTTATCTGCTCCTCAAGCCCAGGAATTAGACTAGGTAAAGAAGGACTATTATAGTCCGTATTCTGGGCGTAGCCAATTGAGAAAAAAGAAAAAAGAAGAATCAGTAGAAGAGAAAAAGTCAGCCGAGAGTATAAATGACTAAACTTCATTCTCTCAATTATATAATTTTAGACCCTTTTTTACTACTAAGCGGTATCTCCGAGGGTATCTGATGAGGCATTTTCAATCGAAATCTTATTGATTTGCTTCTGATTATAAACATCATCTTCTTCTCGGGTAATTTCAGTTACTTGTCGAACAAAAGCCCTAACACTTGGTTCAATCAACCCTTTTTTGGTGCGGCTAAAGGCGAAGACGTTCACAATGGGAATGAGAGATAGAACAAATTTGCCGGCTGCTGCCCCAGCTATTTTCCCTTTGAAAACTGAAACACCTTTAGTGGCAAACCAGAAAGCAAACATACAATAAACTAAAGCCATAAAAATAAAGCTCACTATCTCTCCTATTCCAAACCAGTCACCGAGAATATTTACTAGAAAATTAATCCCATAGGCAGCCCAAGCCACTGCCCCCATCAACATTTCTGAAGCGGCAGATATTCTGTTGCGTGTATAAATAACTGCCATGATTAGGTCTGCGTAGATTCTTCAGCAACTTGAGCCTTGGCCTGTTTGATGGCCAGAAGCTGGTGCGGATCGGAAGTGATGATCTGATCTTCGGTGTAAGAAGCGATGACTTTAATGGCGACGTGTTTGAGGCCGGCGAAGAAAATTCCTTCCCCAACATCTGATTCCAAAAGCAGGTATTTTTCTTCCTCGGTTAAGTTGAAAGTTTTCTGCACCACATCAATGGAAGAAGCCGATTGTTTCATTAACATTTGAATTGACGAGTTCGTGATAATTGGCATGCCGTATTGCGACTTCATGAAATCTTCCACGTCTTGAGTAATGGTGGCGAGCCCCAAGAAATATTTTCGGCCTCGTTTAGCCAGACCGAGTAAGAACGAAGCGGTGTCTTCCGATTTCATCATCCACCAAGCCTCGTCAATTACCAACAAACGCTTTTTCAGTTCCTTGCGAATAGAATTCCAAATGAAGTGAGTGACGATATACATTGCAACCGGTTTTAATTCATCTTCCATGTCGCGAAGTGAAAAGACCACGAACTTCTTATTAATATCCACGTTTGTCGGGCGGTTAATAAATCCGGCCCAAGTTCCTTTAGTGTATTTTGAAAGTCTTTGAACCAGCGATTCTCCCCCCTCCATGCCCGCCAGCACCAGTTCGAAGTCTGAAAGAAGGGGTGGCTCAATATTGGCGAAATTGCTCTCGGAAGTGATATCTTTAAGAGCGTAAGTTTCAGTGATGGCCCGATCAATAATGGAATCTTCTTCCGGAGTTAATCCTCCAAGCATTAACCGGAATAGACCGACTAAATTCACAATGTTGGAGCGCAAAATATCTGCTTGTGATTCGTCTTCGCGAGCGATTGGCAAATCAAATGGATTGATGTGGTTGTCGGAAGTCAAAGAAATATTGAAGTATCGGCCACCAGTCGCTTCGGCTAGGAATTCATATTCTCTTTCCGGGTCAATGACAATGACATCGGTATCGAACATCAACGAACGCAGAATTTCCAGTTTAGTGAAATAAGATTTTCCGGAACCGGCCTTGGCAAAAGTAACGGAGTTGTAATTTTCCAAAGAAAAGCGATCAAAGAGAATCAAGCCAGAATTATGACGGTTAATTCCGTAAAGAATTCCTTTATCGGAAGTTAAATCAAAAGAAATAAAAGGAAATAGGCTGGAGAGCGGCGAGGAATTTAATTTTGATCGAACTTCCAGAAGGTCGGTAGCAATTGGCAGAATGCTTTTATATCCCTGCTCCTGCTGGAAAAGAGCCGGTTTGACGTAAACTAGACTGGCTTCCAGAATCGATTTCACTTCGGATTCCAATTTATCCAACTCACCTTCATTGGCTCCGTAAATGGAAATGTAAAGACCGACATCAAAGATTCTTTCTTGGGCTTGTTGAAGATTGTCGCGAAGTTGTTCCAAATCCTGATAAGCAGTGTCAAGAACTGGATCGCGTACCAGTCCTTTTTCTTCCCGAATGGAAATCTGACTTTCTACTTCGGCCACCTTTTTCTGAAACTGGCGGAGAATAGTGGCAGTATCAATCGGATGAACAAAAATGGAAATATCGAAGACCTTGTCCAAGTTGATGATGGGAGAAAACCATGATTCGCCAAGAAATCTAGGGTAGGAAATGACAAAGAAAGTGCGCACCATTTTATCACCCAGATTCATTTCCCGCGGCGTAATTTTTAGGGCAGACGGAGCGATAATATCTTTCAGCTCCAAAACCCCTGATTGATAAATCTCCTGCGGCAGGATGGAAGTAATCTTAGGTGTCTCCTTCTGTTCGGGTTTTAAAAAGTCCAATAAAGCCATGGTTTTTTGGGAATTATACCTTAAGTGAGAGGAATAGGTTTTTCCGTATCTCCCGGATTAAAAATTTTATAAAAGAGCTCGATTAACTCCTCTGTTCCGAGCTGAACCACTCGAATACCGCAACGCACCAACCCCTGTTCCACAACGTCAATTCGCTGTTCCAGCTGGGTTCGATGCTCCTCAAAACTTTGGATGTTATCAGCCGCCACTTCCTTTGGGTTTTTTCTTTTCAAGAATCCCCCACCAATAGTTTTTTTGGCTTGAAGCATGGCCGGAGTATATGGAATAACAATAAAAAAACTTTTAGTCATGATATTGGTGTTTTCAGTAAAATTTTTGATGAACTCAATGTATTCATGAGTCTGGATTTTCATCAGATCGATTTTTTGTTCTTTTTCCCGCTGCTCGAGAAGGGCGATGTAAGGACGAATGTCGAGTTTGCGCGACTGAACGAAAATCTGAATGGAAAAATTCAGGGAGTTTAGAAAATTTTGAAATTGGAAAATAATGGAATTCTGCTCATCCGCTGATTTCAGGGCAAAGTTTAAAGAAGAAGTCATAATTAAGGAGCGCAATGATCCGTCTTTCAATACAATAACGCCGTCTCGAATTTCTTTGATCGGTACAAATTCCTGTGTTGCTTTTGAAGGAGTAGCCATTTTTAAATTCTTAAGCCTAAATCTTCATCGCGCTTCTTGCGAGTTTCCTGTGAATAAAGAGTGTCATTGATGTCCAGACTCCAAGTTAAATCTTTCAATTTGCTTTCGGAAAGCTTTGGCACATAAATGGAGGAAACAGCGGCACTTTCTTCTTTTTTCTCTTCCGGTTTTCTCTCTTCCTTTTTCCAGATGTAGAGCTTGTGACTGATGGCGTAATTAAAAGCCGATTCCATAAGGAGAATAAACGGACGATTATTGACCTTGTAAAAAGCCAAAGCGATTCCCAGGCCGAGCGATCCTAAAATGGGTAGGACGGCTACGTAAAGAGGAAGGTAACGGAAAAAAATGTAAGAAAGTCCCGCTCCACCGGCCAAATAAAGGAACTGTTTGAAAGTTAGCGGTCCAAAGATCTTATCCTCTACTTCAATGAATTGTGGAACTTGATAGCGCATTATCGCTTACCTCCCTTGACCAGCTTGCCGATTTCCTTACTCACAAGGGCGGTTTGTGATGCTATTTTATCAAATGAATCGGGCTTTAGATAGCCGAGATCGCGCGCTACAAGAAGATAATTTTGAATTTCCCGCACCGCCTTTAGGGAAAAGGTGTAAAACTGCACCTTTTCCCTAAAGGCGGTGCGTCCAAAACCCTCCGCAATATTGGTAGTAATGGCCAGAGCCGAACGTTTTAACTGGCTACTTAAACCACTCTGATCCTCTTGAGGAAAGTTTCGGACCACTTTGAAAATAAGGAGGATTAATTGATGACCTTCCTGCCAGGCGCTAAGATCGGTGAAGGATTTTATTTTTTCAATCCTTATTTCCATCAATTAACAGGTTCTCGATACGGATCGATTTTAGAAGGAGTGGGCGGTGTGGGAGTTGGTGGTGGCGTTTCTTTTACTTCGATTTCTTGTCGCGGGGCTCGCACGGTTTCAGTCAATTTGTCCGGAAGGATAGTAGCAGCCGGAACTTCAGAAGTTGGTGTACTTATTGGTTGCGCCTTCGGCGCAACCTCAACTCTCTCTTCCGTTCGGCTCTTCATCTCTTCCTCCATGGCTGCCCTTCTAAAATCATCCATTCTTTTAGCATCGGTGGTCACGCTCATATCACGATCTCTCAACCTTTCGCCAATATTTGCCAGTCCACTAGAACTTCTTTTCGGCATTACATTTTGGTGGTCCGGTACAGTAATTGGTCTAGAATGTGCCGCAACTCTCACTGGCTCCTCAATTTCTCTCAAAAGATTGTCTTTATTTAGATTTTGTTCGCTCTCTGTATTAGATTGACGAGCCTCTTGTGCGTCCTCCTCTTTAATTTTTTCTGCCATTGTCTGAAGAGAGGATTTTATAGAAGAAAAAATACTATTATTTACATCATCAACAATTAGCGAGGCTTTATCTCGGGGGATTCTAAGTTCCCGTACTAAATTATTAAGATACTCATCAGCGCTTTCAAGACCCACCAAAATCATCAAGGTTTCATTCTCTAATATGTCGGCCTGGTCAATGTGGAGCTGATGTTTCTTACTAATTTCCGCCAGCTTTGCTCCAATATCATTATTCAAAATAGCCTCCTTAATATTACTCGGAAGGTTTTGGAGTTGTGGCTCTATGATTTTAAAAATTTCTTCGTTCATGAATCTATATTAATGAGTTGGTGTCCCGGGGCTTGGCTTATTTCTTCCCTCATCTGTATTTTTGGCAATATCCTCAAGTTTTCTTTCCATCTTACTTTCAATTTTACCTTCTTTTTCCAAGATTTCTCTAATCTTTTTAAAACCACTTTCTTCTTCTTTTTTCTTGGATTCATCTAAATAAAGTTTTCCCTCTCGCACATTCTTCCTCAATTCTTTAGCGGCCGCACGACGGGAACCGACCTTAAAACTACTAGCTTCCAGTTCCTCCGTTTGTTTTCTTTGTTCCTCAAGTCTGACATTTTTACTAAATTCATTTTGGGCCGCCTCTAAATCTTTTTGCGCGCCCTCTCTAGCGCGTGAAGCGTCAGCCAAATTCTTTCGTGCCTCTTTTGTTGCCGTATCGCCAACCGCTGTCGTTAACTGTTGTTTAGCAGCCTGATAGTCCTGTTCAGCCTTTTCTCGAGCCTTTCGAACATCTTCTGTTTTGAGGGGCATTTCTCTTTCTAGTCTGTTACCAGCTCTTTTATCGGCCTGAAGCGCTTCAAATTTAGTACGTCTTGTATTGATTTCTTCCACCCGCTTATCTATATCTTTAACGGACTCTTTTGCTCCAAACCTAGTCGCAACAAGTCTTCCGGTAGTTGCTCTTTTTACTGCGTCTCCAACACGAGTATTCCCAAATCTTTCAAATCTCCCTCCCTTCTCGAAAGATTTGTTAAGTGCATTAATACCAAAACCCCGCACAGCACTCCTACCAGCGATCCCTTGTGCGCGTTTTCTTATCCCGTGAAAAGTTTGAAGAGCTAATTTTCCTCCTCGCGTTCCCCCGTTTTTGGCTAAAATTAAGGAAGCAATAAGAAAACCTATGACAACGGCATAACTAAACAGTACTCCAATAGCCGCCCTGCTACCCGAAGCGAGAGCCACAAAAGGGTTTCCTGAAATATTTTGATTATTTAGAAATGAGGTGGAATTTAAAATTCGGAGACTAACCCAAATCAACATAAAAAAAATGGGCGCAACCAAAGCTTCAGAAAATAATTTATCCCACCACTGAGAAGCGTATTTATTTGTTTGGGGTAAGATCATGGCGATAAAAGCCACCGGCGAAAAAATCATCAGGATAACTAACATTAGAAATCTGACAATGAAAATGATTGCTCCTGCCAAAAATACAAAAGCAGCTATTAAATAAACTACAATGCCTAACACAATAGCCATTAACTTAACGTTCGCGTTTGCCGTCTGGTTAACTGGATCTTCTACATAATTTCCATTTTGGTCAGTTTGATAATTATAAAGATCTTTTAGGTGTAGCGGACCAACAAAGGCATCCATTAAACCAGTTGCCGTTACTCCATTTGTATTTGCAGAATTATTTAAAGGCAAAGCAGAATAAAAGCTGTACGAAAAGTAATTTGAGGCATCTATAATCACTTTGGTAAAGAAAAGGCTAAAATTAATTAACAAGGCAATAATAATAAGATTAATCAATAACTTTTTGGTATTAAAACCGTTAATTTGAAGAATAGTCGAGATGGCGATAAACAGAATAATAAAGATAAAAAAGATATTGGCTAAATCTCGAAAAGCTTTCCACGCTTCAGGCAAAGCTCCAATACGATCAATATTGTCTCTCATATGAATTACCGTCTGGTCGATAATGAAATTGAAAGCCACAGCCACTAACCAAAAAATAAAAGCAGCTATCTTTAGAATAAGATATAAGAATGTTATGAAATATCCATAGATAACACTTAAAGAATAAGTAGCTACCGCTTTTCCTCCAGAACTCAAGCAATCACTGGCCGAACCCGTTACAATTGACCACAATCCGTCATTCCCTGCCTTTAAACAATTGATAAGACCGCTGCTCTGGGCATGAGTTACATGGGCAGAAGCAAAAAAGACAATGGCTACAATTATGAAGAAAATTTTTAAAATCTTTTTATTTACTCGCTTCATCACTGTTGAATTACTTTAAATAATTGTCCCAACGCCGTTTGAATCAAATTGTTTACTAATTGAGTGACCATTTGATCATATCCTCCAGCGTTATTGGCCAATCTTTGAGTAGCCAACTGGTTATTTGCATTAAATTGAGCTAAAGATTGAGCACCCGTAACTTGGGTTAGACAATTGGTAGGTTGCCCGAAAGCATCTACTGTTCTTACGCCACTACAACTGTCTATGTTTAATTGTCCTTGGTTGGCTAAATATTTTAAAGTCTCAGACCTATCACTTTGATTGAGAGCAGTCTGTAGTTGATCTGTCAATTTTAATTCCGCACCAAAAATATTGTAATCATCGTTTTGGCTAACGGCAAAGATTCCATCAAGACCTTGTTGATTAACCGCCTGAGCATTATATGGCGCTAACCCGCCTCCACCCGACGAATAATTTTTAACTAAATTTTGAATCACTTGACCTTGAAAGGGGGCACCACTATTTTGAGATTGTAAATAAGTGAAATAATTTTTTGCAGTCTCATTTTGGACTCCTAATAAAAATTGTGAAAGATTCTGAACGAAAGCAGGGTTGCCATTGAAGGCGGTATACATCCAATTAAGGGTGGACTGCTGAATGTATTTGATCATAGCGTTTTCCAAACAATATGAGACAGCGTCCCAGCTCGGTTGATTTGGGAAACCAACTTGAGCCGCTCTAATATAACGTGCATCGTTAGCATTTTGAGTAACGCTGCCATTGATTTGAGGCAAGGTGCTGGTGATGTATGGCGCTGTTGCGTCATTGATATCAATTGAGCCTCCTCCACCAGCGCCTCCTCCTCCTAGGCGTTTTGGAGTGGCCAGAAGAGCACGGTCTCCCGAGATTACTCCCCTGATCGCCGGTGTCAGAATCTGACCGATAGTACAACCAAGAGCGTTAGTAGTGGCTTGAGAAATTCCTTGAAGTGCGCTGGCTTGCGGTCCAACGGTACTTGCTCCGCCCCCAGTATAAGAAGCGACTTGCGAGCGAGTTGGACGCGTACTAGTGCCGGTAGTGGTTGCTCCATTATTCAAATCGCCGGGCGCGCTGGCAAAATCGGAAAAGTCCTGACTGAAATGCCAATAAAGATCGATGTATGAGCCGGCCGGCACATTCAATAATCCATTACTATTAAGATATGGCGGCGTGTTAGTAGTTAAGAAATTAATACTGACAGATTTTCCGGCAATTGGAATGTCGTCATGACACGTCACATTATTAATACAAAGAGTGAAACCGGAATACCATCCGTCGGGTACGGTTACGGAAACAGTGTGCAAACCCGGAGGTAAAGTGTCGAAAGAATAACTGGTAGTTGTGGCCGTATATCGTCCGTCCAAGGTAACAACTTGAGAATCGGCCACGCCACCAATCGGTACTTTAAATCCCATAATGCAATCTGCCGTGCCTCGACACAGATAGAGAGGACCTTGATATGTGCTGGTTGAATTGCAACTGTTGCCACTACAATCGTTTGTAACATTAAAAGCATAAGCATTGCTGGTGCCGTTGGCGTTAGTAATGGAAATTGGATAAGCACCGCTCGGTAGTGGCGTAGTGCCGTCACTTAAAGTGGTTGGAACATTAAAAAATAGCGAGGTGCCATCCGGTGAACTAATGCCGCTTAAGTGTTGATTGCCAAAGTTAACTGTGTTGTTAGATGAAGTAAAACCGGTGCCGTATAAATTAACGACTGTGCCAGAAGGTCCGGAAGTCGGAGTTCCATTGCTTAGAGTAACCGCCGAAGCTTGGGCATTTGCATTGTAAGATCTGACGAAAAGCTGCGCGATTTTAGGGACGACTAAAACGGCCACTAAGACTACGGCTATGATCGCCACTCCCCAAATAATTTTTCTGTATTCAATTTTATTCACCTCGTAAAATAAGCCTTTATTTTAGCGATATTTTCTGGACTTCTATTGAACTTCCCCTCTTTTAAAAATTAGATGTTATTCCACATCAATCCAGGCTCATCTTTATTGAAGATTATAGCATTTTCCCGCAGATATTGGGCAATTTTAAGGTAGAAAGTGGGTAAAATATTGCGGTTGTTCTGATAAAGTTTAGCGTCCAGCACTCCTTTTACGGGGTCGGTCTGATAATTATTCAAATCTGAAAGAGCTACATACATTTGATTGTAACCGTTGACGATCGAAAGATGGATTTCTCCTATTTCATTCGGTACGGCAATTTTAGAAAGATCATTTGCCAACTTTTTATAATAACTGGCGGATTGATCGTAGGTTGGATTGGAAATGAGTAAATAATCGTCCGAATCTTTCTGGTAAACTGAAGCAAGGGCGTTAGCGTAAGTTTTAATTTGATCTTTAGATGGAGAGTTTATGATATTCAAACTATCCAAAGTATATTTTTGAGCGGCTGGCGTAGAAGAGGGAACGCCGGAGAGAATATTTTGAATTAAAGTGCTTTTGTCCGGTTCTGAAACTTTACCGTTTTGATCTTGAGCTGTTAGATAAGAAGTAAAGAAATTTTTGGAGAGACTTTGAGTGAGATTGTTACTGGCAGAATTGTCGGTAGAAACGGCGATCTGTACGGCAGTGGTGATACGCGAATCTCCCGCTGAAAGGTAATCAGTGTAAGGCGGCGAGGCTCCGTTCGAACTTAGTTTGCTTGGGTCTCTTCCTTCATTTACTTCTACCCCGTCCAATGTGCCGTCACCGTCCGTGTCTGGATTTTTTGGATTGGTGTGCCAGATATTTATTTCCGCGTAATCACTCAAGCTGTCGCTGTCGGAATCTTTCTGGTTTTGAAGATTGTTTGCGGCTGAATATGAGAGATTTTTCTCGCCCAAAACCGAACTGGCGATATGATTTTTAGAAATAAAGACAACTAAAATTACCACTAGAGCAAGAATGCCGAGATAAAGGATTTTTTTACTTGGTTTTTTACTGTTTGGAGTCAAGAAAGTAAGCCTTTTAGCTATTATAGCATGGGGAAGCAAGCGGCCGGCCGTATCTTCGGCCGGCCGCTTGCTTCCCCAATCATTGTGCGCCATAATTAAGTCGTCTTTATGAAAAAATTTTTCATACCCCTTTCTTTTACTCTGTTATTTCTCCTCTTATCATTATTCTTTATCTCGGAAACAAAAGCCCAGAATACTACTTATATCCCGCAAGGTAGTTTTCACTACGGTGCCACTGGATCCGAAGTAGAACGGCTTCAAGACGCTTTAGTTGTCTTAGGCTATCTCCAACTCTCCTCCAGCGATTATGATAATGGCGGCTATGGTAGTTTTGGACCGAAAACTCGAGCAGCGCTAGCTCAATATCAAGCGGATAACGGAATTTTTGGCGGAAACAATGGATATTATTACGGCCCCCAGACACGTCAAAACCTCCAAGACGATCTAAGTGTTTCAGCAAGCTCTAATCCCAATTCAGGATTGGCCGTTCAGCCTACTGTTCCTGGAGCGAATGGTGGCATATCTTCTAACGGCTCTACTCAAACTTCGCCACCGCCAGTTGTTAACGGAAACCCTACTCAGTCGAACAATTCAACCGCCAATCCTCCCGCTTCTCAGACAACTACTTCTTGTTTTAAACCGACCACTTCTGTTCCCTCTTACACATTACAAGCTCGAGTTACTTATTTCTACCCAGGTGACGGATCTTTCGGGGGTTGGGGAACGGCTACTAATTTAGATCTTCATAATTTTGTTCTCAGTCAGAATTCACCTTACTTTCCATACCCTTGTCGTATCTTTGGAGCAGCCGCCGTGGATCCGCATCTTATTCCTTATGGAAGTTTAATTAAAGTCTCTACTCCTTCGGTTGGAGATTTCTATTACATTGCTGCCGACACCGGTCCAGATGTGGTGTCTCGCAAAGCTTCCATAAAGTCCAGATCGTACGGAGCAGATGGCAAACCGCTTCCAATTGTGGACTTATTTAGTCAAACTCCGAATTACAATGCATTCAACAGTGTTGTAACCATTACTCCGAAATTTTTCACGATCAGTGGGGGTAGCTACAATGTTTCTGGTGGTTCAATTTAAACTATGTTACTCAAAACTAAAATTTTTTTACTGTCCCTCTTGATTTTCAGTCCAATTTTCTTTATTCATGCCGAAAACTATCTTTCCATTTCCGCTTCCTCCACCTTCTCCCGCGATCTGGGCCTAGGCAATCGTGGCCAGGATGTTGAAAATCTACAATGCATTTTAGAAGTCAGTACACCCACAGGCTATTTCGGTCCGATTACCCAAGGAGCTCTGGTGCAGTTTCAAAATGCTCACGCCGCTGACATCCTAACTCCGGCGGGGTTAACTCAAGGTACCGGTTATTTTGGGGCCAGGACTCGAGCCTTCATTAACACACAATTAGCTCAAAAAGGAGCAACCTCAACTACTCCAACTTGTCCGACGTATGTACCGCCTGGTTCCACCCCAACTCCTACTCCAAATCCTTTACCAAACCCACAACCAACACCGAATCCAAGTCCTAATCCCAGCCCAACCCCGACCTCATGTCCAACTGGCTACAGTTGCACCCCAACTCAGCCCGCTAATTGTCCTATCGGTTATAGTTGCTTACCTACACAACCAACCTTCAATTCTTATGGACTAAACGGTTACGGGAATATCAGTGATCCTTACAACAATCCTTACTCCGCTTACAGTCCTTCTATAAACGCGAATGCTTACACAAACCCGAATATTAGTCCGTTAGTTGGTCATGCTTCTCCCAATAATCAATATGCTGCATATGCCGAGGACGTTAATCCAGCCGAGCTTCAGGCTTATCTGAATCACGGTTGGTATTACGGTAAAGACAATGGCGGAAATGATTGCCGAATTGATCCCGTAATCGAATTCTTGATTGAAAAAGTGCCGAAGCTTTTCCCATGGGCACAGGTCAATAGCAGTTGTAGAACGCAAGCATATAACAACCAGGTCGGAGGCTCTCCATCCTCTGCGCACATTACCGGTGAGGCAGTAGATTTTGGCAGTCAAAGTGGTATGAGCGGCCTCCTAAACAGTACCGATCCAAAATGTCCGGCCAGCATCAAAGCCAATTGTTTGGGTCAGGGGCAGCAACTAGTTATCTGGGCTCAGCGAAACGGCGCTATCTTAGGATTACATCAAATCATTTTCGACGGAGTCTTATACAATTCTCCCGACGGAATAAACTGGACAAATAAACCATATACTGAATACGGGGGTCACTATGACCATGTTCACCTTGGCCGCTAATACTGAGGGAACAGCTCATTCGATATACATCCTGGACTGTGACAAAAAGCAGCGACCAAAATCAAAGGCCGCTGTTTTCTTTCTCTTGTTGCCTTTTTCTATTGGGGTATAATTACTTCAAATGAAAAACAAATCTATTTTTTTCAGTCTTTTAATAGCCGCTCTCTTAATCCTGTTCGCTAAAAATTTTTCCTCCCATATTTTGGCCCAAAGTTACTCAAGTCTATTTAATAATCCTCAGACCACTACAACCACCACTACCACTACTCAAACCACCGGCACCTCCTTTACACCGGTCTATGCTAATAGCCGCTGGTCCGAAGATACAATGCGAAGCTATTTCGGCCAGTACAACATTAGCGTAGGGAACGGTGCCACGGTATATGGTTTGGGAAACTTTGCTGTTACCGGCATCATTTCTTTGAAAAAAACCACTGACTATTACAATGCTGTAGTTCGCGGATCGAATACGCCAGCCAATATTGTAGTTGTACGAGCTACCGAAACTTACGGAATAGACAAACCTGTTCTTGATGTTCAAACCGACGCCGTCTTGGATAATTTCATTACTACTTTGGCCACCAATCGCGGCAATACTTCAAGTGGCAATCTCTATCAGCTCGGGGACGATTACTTCTTTCAGCAAAGCGGCTACTGGCACATCATCTTCGGCCCCTCAAATGGCGCATTTGTTAAAAACACCATTGCCTTCTTTGGTATCGTCCGCGACAATTTCAATGTTCAGCATCCGACTTTGACTAACACCAATGTCCCCTCTTCCGTTAATTTTTATCGAACCCTTTCACTTGGATCGAGCGGATCGGACGTCCGAGATCTTCAAAAACTTCTTAATACTGATCCTTATACTCAAGTCGCCCCAAGTGGTGCCGGCTCTCCCGGAAACGAATCAACTTACTTCGGTGCTCGCACTCAAGCGGCGGTCAAAGCTTATCAATACAAAAACAATGAAATCCTGGATGCGGCCGGCATCACTACTCCTTCCGGCATCGTTGCTTCGTTCAGCCGCGCTCATCTCACTGCATATTGGAATTATCTAAATACAAATTTGCGCGGCACCGGTCATTCTCCGGTTTTGCAATACCCAACTCCAACTAAACCACTTCAGGATATTCCGTTAAACGGCACTTATCCGGCCACGACTGTTTCTGCTACTTCCACCATAACTATTACTCCGACAACCACCCCAATTGCTGTTATTACTACTCCTAATGCGCCAACTTATAGCGGCTCATACGGAGACCTGCCAGTGCAAGGCAACCCTAACGACTCACTGAATAACTTGCCGGTCTTTCAACAGCCACCAGTGGTTAATGGTAGCAATGTTACAGATCCAAATAACTCCGCCAATCAATCGAGCGCCCAACAGCCGTCATTACTTCAAAGCTTACTACCAACCATTCTGCAGACAGCTACTAGATTTTTGACGGGTAGTACGGGAGGATTAGGGGGACCTTCTGCTCTACCTGAATTTGGAGGCCATACTCTCTATAATTCAGTTTATGACAATAGTCCTTATAAACCGTGTGGAGTTAGCGCAGCAGTTTCTATTGTAGTAAACGATAATTCGGCCAAACCCACCGGAATTAAACCCATTGTCTTGGCACAGTCTCCCTCAACACTATTAATTAATGGATCTCCTCCTATAGGAGCTTGTGTTTTGGGTAGTTATACTCCAAGTGGCGCTGCAGCTATTGCTGGCTGTCAAACCAAAGTCAAAATAAATAACCAGGATGTTGTGGTTCCCGGAACAGGGCAGGCCCTCAATATTGACCCACAATTCCAGCCTTATAAAGTACTTCCGGTTACGGGTGCTATCGGTATGATGAATCAAAATTCAGGAGCTTGTCACTAAACTCCTCCAATTTTCTAAACTCAAATCCTCTGCCCGAGATTTTTCCGAAAGGCCGCAACTTCGGAATTTCTCCGGCCAGGAAATGGCGCCGATAGGCGCCATTTCTTTTAGATTACTGACGAGAAATTTGCGCTTGTGGGCAAAACCGGCCCGCACCAGATCGAAAAATTTTTCCTCATCAATTTGATTATCGTGAAAAATTTTTCTGGAAATATCTTTAATTAAAAGAATGGCCGAATCTACTTTCGGTGCCGGCGAAAAATACTTCGCCGGCACCGTTTTAATATATTTCGGCTCTCCATAAGCTTTAACACTAATCGAAAGCAGGCTTTCTTTGCCGTCTTTCGCTACGATTCTTTTCGCCACTTCCTTTTGGAGCATCAAAACCATCAATTCCGGTTGTAACTTAGCCGTGAGGAACTTTCGCAAAAAAGTACCAGTAATGTAATAAGGAATGTTGGCGATAAGCTTATAGCTTATAGGGATTAGCTTATAGAAGTTTTCAAAATCAAAATTTAAGATATCCTGATGGATTAACTGAAATTTTCCACTCTTTATCTCATTTGAGAATTTTTCTTGAAGTTGTTCAATTAATCGATCATCTTTTTCTACGGCAATCACTTTAGCTCCGGTGGTCAGCAAGGCTTCCGTCAACACTCCTTTTCCGGGGCCAACCTCAAGCACTAAATCTTCTGGCTTGAGGTTGGCCACCTTTATAATTTCAATTACCGCCGCTTTTGACTTTAAGAAATTTTGACCGAGTGATTTTTTTGCCCGCATAGAATTAATCGTAATGAATAGTTTTTTCGCTCAAATTCTCTTCCGGCTCCAATAGTTCCTCGTCAAGATCAATAATAAATTCAGACGGAATGCTAATTCGTTTGGACCCGTAGATGGTGCGCACCGAGGCATAAGATAAATACAATTTTTCTTTTGCTCTGGTCAGAGCCACGTAAAAAAGTCGTCGCTCCTCTTCCTGATTTTCCTCGCTTAACTCCTCTTCAGATAACCGAAGATGCGGAAAAAGCTCGCTTTCGAGCCCCGAAATGAAGACATAAGAAAACTCCAGACCTTTTGAGGCATGAACGGTCATTAATTTTACTGATCGTCCCCTTTCTTCCATCTCATCTTGATCAGTGGCTAAGGCTGCGTCGGCTAAAAGCTCTTCAATTCCCTCCTGTGGTGCCAGAGCATCATATCGGGTCGCCAAGGTTACTAATTCTTTCATGTTTTCCAAGCGCTCCTCGTCTTCTTCTTTGCCTTTTTTATACATTTCTTCCATACCGCTTTCTTTAATGATGTATTTAATAGTATTCGAAGGTTTTTCTTTCAGAGCTTGAATTTGAATTCTCGACAAAAGATTTCGAAATTCCGCAATTTTCTTTTTTATTGCTGGCGAAAGAGCCTCCTCTCTGTTAGAAGCAATGGCTAAAAGAGTAACTTTGCCCAAGCCACGAGCTGGTACGTTAATAATTCTTTTAATATCGGAGAGACTGTCAGGATTAAGAGCCGCTCGCAAATATGAAAGAACATCTTTCACCTCCTTTCGTTCAAAGAAGCGTACCCCTAAAATTTGATAAGGAATTTCCCGCATTAAAAACATTTCTTCAAGTACGCGAGACTGGAAATTGGCGCGATAGAGAACGGCAATTTCTTCCGGCGCCACCCCACCCTCAATTAATTCGGCTGATTTTCGAGAAATGAAATCGGCCTCATCAATTTCATCATATGCGCTATAAAGCCCAATCTTAGCGCCACCCTTTTTTCGAGTAAAAAGATTTTTCTCCTTGCGATGAACATTTTTCTGAATGATTTTATTGGCGGCTTGAAGAATGATTTCGCTAGAACGGTAATTTTCTTCCAGCAGAATAATCTTGGCTTCCGGATAATCCTTTTCAAAATTTAAAATATTCCGAATATCGGCCCCCCGCCAGCTGTAAATGTTCTGATCAATATCTCCAACTACGCAAATATTTTTTTCTTTCTCGGCCAGAAGTTTGGCAATCATATACTGCACTCTATTAGTGTCCTGATACTCATCAATGTGAATGTATCGCCAGATTTTCTGGTATTTTTCCAGAATTTCTCGATTATTTTTTAAAAGATCAACCGTTTTCAATAGCAAGTCATCAAAATCCAAAGCTCTTTCTCGTTTTAGAATTTTCTCATACTCCTGCCAAACTGATGCCGCTATTCGGCCAAAATATTCACGGCCCACGGACTCAGCGTATTCAGTCTGATTAATGTTATTACCTTTTTCTCGGGAAATTACGTGCAAAATTTTAGCCGGCTCAAATTTTTTCGGATCCAGATTAAGAATCTCAAGAGATTCTTTGACCGCGCGCTTGGAGTCCGCGCGGTCAAAAATCGAAAAGTGTCTCGGCAAATCAAGTAGCCGCGAATTTTCTTTTATGATGTGCACTCCTAAGGCGTGGAAAGTGGAAACAAAAGGTCGTTCAAAAAAAGAAATGGGACGATTAAGTTCCTCGTCGCTCTTAAGAAGATCAAATACTCTTTCGCGCATCTCCTTGGCTGCTTTGTTGGTGAAAGTAATGGCCAAAATAGAATGCGGCGAAACACCCTCCTTAATTAAATGAAGAATCCGATGGGTAATAGTCTTAGTCTTTCCGGCACCCGCACCGGCCAAAATTAAAAGCGGACCAGAAGTGGTTAAGACCGCTTCTTTTTGCCGTTCATTTAAATTTTCCATCAGGAAAACTATAACACACTGGCTAAGCAGCCTTCTTCTTAAAAGATTCCTCTTCCGCTTTCCTTTCTAGAACAGCCAAACTAAGCTTGGCTATTCTATCCAAATTCTTTTCAATTTGTTTTTGATTGCCAAGTTCTTGGAGGTTTGTATTTTCAGCTTTTAATTTTTCAATTACTACCGGCGCTTCCTTTAGAAACCAATCTAAATCGTTCCTGAATGAGGGAGCTTTCGAGAATTTTACAATTTTCTTTGACTCGTTTGGTTCGAAGAATTCAGGCTTAAAAGCATTCGGAAAATTTTTATCAAGATAATCAATTAATTTATCAACCCTGCTCTGCAGATTATCTGATTGATAAATATCTCGCCTCTCTTCATTTTCTTTAAATTTCTCTACCTTTTTCCCATGCGGACGTTCTTTTTGTCGATGACTTTCTCTCGAGGCGGCGCCTGGACTCTCAGTAGATTTAGGGCCATCATTTTTCAGATATTTTTCCACGTTTTCTGCCTGTCTAAGTTGATTTTTCTCGGCATTTTTAATAAAGGCATTTTGAAGGTCAGCCAACCCCTCCGGTTCAGGCTTATTTTCAGGCATTTTTTCCATGATTTAAAATTATACCTAATTTTTTGATTAGGCGCAAGGGTGAAATGGCTCAAAATAAGGCTAGATTTGTCCACACCCTACCGGCCAAAGCATTGACAGGCTTGGCCCATAAAATATCATTATGTCTATCACTGATATCATGCCAATTGGGTGAGAGGGATCCCCCGATAGAAAGGCAGCAAATTCTGATTTATCATTAATTTTAGGCTTATTTTATCCAACCGTCGGTCTACTGTTTCTTATACTAAACGTCTTTTAACTGGCCTCTTCTACGGAAGAGTGATCTTTGCTTTGATTGTTATTTCCCTCCCCGCCAATAGTCAGGCCAGTGTTTTCTTCTTTGTTAACGGCCTATTCTCAAGCGCTAGAGCCGCCGATGTCACCCCGGCAACCGCTCTTAACTCCCAGAAAATAGCTCTATTGGAGCCCGTTTTGAATATTGACCCAAATCCCACCAAAGCTAGCTCAACCTTAGCTGTTGAAAATAACGCCCTGGTTACGGAAGCCGGTCCGGTAGGCGGCGGAG
Organism: Candidatus Paceibacterota bacterium; assembly: GCA_035652395.1. Classification (NCBI taxonomy): domain Bacteria; kingdom Bacillati; phylum Minisyncoccota; species Minisyncoccota bacterium. Next base: position 137,729 of record DASRDX010000012.1, read on the forward strand.
CCCAAGCTTTTAATGATTCTGCCTCTTCGGACCAGATTAGCCTCTATACTGTTCGTGACGGAGATACCTTGCCCGGTATCGCCAAAATGTTTGGAGTATCAGTCAACACTATTTTGTGGGCTAACGATTTGAAGAAGGGTGCCACCATTCATAAAGATCAAGTTTTAACCATCCTGCCAGTCTCCGGAGTGAAATATACAGTTAAGAAGGGAGACACCTTAGGAAGTATTGCCAAACAATTCAAGGGAGATGTAAATGAAATTGCCGTCTTTAACAACCTTGAAGATGGGCAGAGCCTTTCTCCGGGAGACGAACTGATTATTCCTAACGGCGAAGCCAATTCTGTAACACCTACAGTTTCTACTTCTAAAGCAAAGACAACCGGTTTGATAGGTTCAGCTGGAACGTCCGTTAATTTCAATGGCGGGCCGGTTGACTCCGGGGCCTTGCGACGCCCAATTGATGGTGGAGTTAGAACACAAGGTATTCACGGTCATAATGCCGTTGATCTAGGCTCTCCGGTTGGAACCCCGATTCATGCAGCTGCCGGTGGAGTAGTATTGATCAGTAAGAATAATGGTGGCTGGAACGGCGGATATGGAAATTACGTGGTAATCTCTCACCCAAATGGTGTACAGACGCTGTATGCTCACATGAAATCCACCACCGTTTCAGTTGGTGAGCACGTCGCTCAAGGAGAAACTATTGGTTACATTGGCATGACTGGCGACACCTCGGGCCCTCACGTTCACTTTGAAGTTCGAGGAGGAGTAAATCCTTTTTAAGAAGTTTTAGATAAGAGCAAGATTAAGAGGCCAAGCGCAACGCGCTTGGCCTCTTTAAATTTCCACCTTTTTAGGTCGGTATTGCAAAGCCTCGAGCATATGATTAACTTCCACCTCTTCTTTCTCTTCCAGATCGGCAATGGTGCGAGCCACTTTAATCAAACGATGATAGGCTCGAGCCGAAATATTAAGTTTGTAAGCGGCCTGATCTAAAATTTCCCGCACTTTCTTCTGAAGCGGTACTAAGGTCAGAAGATCTTTCGGCCGAATCTCGTTGTTAGTTAGAATGTTCAAGCCTGATTTAGCTAGCCTCTCCTTACTTCTAGCTCGCGCCTTGAGAACCCTCTCTTTAAAATCATCTGTCGTTTCCCCACTTCTTTCACTTCCGAGCTTTTTGTAATCAATTTCACTCACTTCAAGCCAGAGATCAATTCGATCTAAAATTGGTCCGGAGAGCTTGCGCTCGTAATTTAGCAAGTTTTGGCTGCGACAGAGACATTCTTTATTTTTACTTCCTCGATTACCGCAGGGACAAGGATTCATAGCTGCCATTAAAATAAAATTGGCCGGAAAAATAGCCGAACTTTTAGTTCGGGCTACGCTAACCACCTTTTCTTCAAGCGGCTCTCTCAAAGCATCAATCACTCGTCGGTCAAATTCCGGAAATTCGTCCATAAAAAGCACTCCGCGGTGTGCCAGAGTTACTTCGCCGGGTTTGGGAATAGTGCCTCCACCAATCAAGGCCGGATAAGAAGAGGTGTGATGTGGCGATCGAAACGGCGGATATAAAATCAAAGGCGTGTTTCCGAGATTGCCGGAAACGGAATGAATGGAAGTTACCTCGAGCATTTCCGAAAAGGAAAGAGGCGGGAGAAGATGACAGAAAGCCTTAGCCAGCATCGTTTTGCCCGTGCCAGGCGGACCAAACATTAAGACATTGTGAGCCCCGGCGGCGGCGATTTCTAATCCTCTTTTGGCTTTTTCCTGACCTCGAATGTCGCCAAAATCAATTTCATATTCCGTCATTTCATAGAGAATGGGAGTGGAAGGCGCGGGCGAAAGTTTTGGTGGAGAAGAAGCGGCCGGCTCCGCCGGCCGCTTCTCATTCAAATGCTCCACCGCCTCTTTAAGAGTGGCTACTCCAAAAACATCTATGTCGGTAATAATGGCCGCTTCTCGCACATTCTCCATCGGCACATAAACTTCTTTAAAGTGGTGCTGCTTTGCCTCGATTACCAAAGGCAAAACACCTTTAATAGCTCTTAGCTTTCCATTGAGCGACAATTCGCCTAAAAATAACTTCTCTCTCGGATCAAATTTAATATCGTCAGCCGCCAATAAATATCCCAGTGCCATAGCTAAATCAAAATTCGGTCCCTCCTTTTTTAAATCGGCTGGAGCCAGCGAAATTACCACTTTCTGATTTTTATGTTTTGGTGAAGTAAAGCCACTGTTCTTAATGGCCGCTCCGATGCGATCTTTTGATTCCTCGACCGCTTTATCCGGCAAGCCCACTACTGAAAACTGGTAAAGTCCTTTAGCTAAATCAACCTCAATATCAATAACGCGCGCTTGGAGCAGATGACTTTGAGCGCTATGAACTTTGGAAAAACTCATGCCGCCCATTTTAGAATGGGCGGCATGAACATCCCTTAAAAAAATTATAAAAACTAACTTAACTTAACGTTCAAGTGAGCTTTGCAGGTTCTGGCCGCTGGATTGGCTTTCAATCTGTCTGCTTCAATCTCCGCCTGACAGACTTCGCATTTTCCATAAGTACCCTTTTCGATCTTATCCAAAGCTAAATTTATATCGTTTAATTGAGGCTCCAACTCTCGAAGAATGGCCGCATCTCCCTCAATATTGCCAATTTTATCAGCCACTTCGTTTCGATCAGAAGTCAAAATATCCAGATTTTCAGCAGCTGGCTGCCAGTCGTTTGGATTATCAGGATCCTGCCGACTCAGGCCTTTTAATTCGGATAACAAAGTTTGCTTTTCCGATTCCAATTTACTTTTGAAAAAATTTATATCCATACCTGAAGTATACCAAGAATTAAATTCCTGCCTATTGAAGCTGTTTATTTTGTAAATAACGGCTCAAAATCTCATCAAAAGCGTTATGACTCTGGACTAAAACAATCGTATTGGGATCGAGGAAAGAATAAATAAGCAGAATATTACCATTCTCGTCTAAAAGAGTTCGCGTGTCGCGATTGTCAAAGACCTCGTCCTTAAATGGAGTGGGCACAAAATTTGGATTTCCGTTTCCTGTCGGTAAACCAAAGAGGGCAGCCAGATCAGCTTGCATATTACTCTCCCATTGCAACATTCCGGAAAAAGCATTTTGATAGGAGTCAGTTTTTAAGATTAAAAACGGTTCCGGCCCGTTAGAATTTTGATAAAACCCCACAAGATAGCCGGACAGAGAACGATACAATGAACCCGGCAGACGTGCCTGCAGCAGATTCATGAAATCCTGAGTCGATAAAACTTTCCGCCCCACTTGATCAACCGAAGTAGCGTTGCCTAAATTACCTCTGACGGTGACAACGACACTTTCCACGGAGCCGCTATCAAGACTAAGTGGTTTAATAGCTTGAAACTGACTGAGAAAAGATTGCAGAGTGACGCTATCCAATTTTATTTCAACCTGTTTATCCGGATGAATAATTTCGTGAGGCAGGTTTACGGTTAGAACCCCGGTGTTTTTGGTTTTGCTAATCAAAAAATAGCCGACGATTAAAAAACCGGCCACAACTAAAACCACGCTGGCAGCAATGATCACCACGCGTTTTTTAGATTCCTTGCCAACTGCTTCCGCGGTCAGACCCTGTTTTTCTTGACGGCGTTTTTCAGCCACAGCCATCTTGATAACGGAGACATTGTCGCGTTGAATTGCCTCCGCCACATCGCTTTGATAGGTCTTTATAGCCTTAATTGAACCTTCCTGTTTTTCTTTTTTGGCTTCAGCTAAAGCCTCCGACAGTTTTTCCGCCGGACTTTTATCGGTTAGAGGTTTAGACGGCTCCGAATTATTGGGAGGGGGATTATTTGGAATAATAGGATTGACTTCCATCCCTTAATTTTACCTTAAATCAAGAATTAAGAGGACGAAGCCGGATTTTTAATGAAATCTGGATCAGCTCGTTTAATGGAGAGATTAATTCGGCCCCTTTCATCAACTTCTTTTACAACAATGGGTACTTTTTGGCCTTCCTTTAAAACTTTAGAGACGTTTTCAACTCGAAATGGAGCAATCTCCGAGATGTGAACCAGCCCTTCGGTAGAGCTACCGATTTTCACGAAGGCTCCGAAATCCATAATCTTAATAACGGTCCCTTCAAACCTCTCTCCCGCTTTATATTCATGAGTCATCTCCTCAATAATACTTTTGGCTTTTTCCGCTGAACCTTCCTTGCCCGTAAGATAAACCGTTCCATCATCTTCAATATCGATTTCAGCTCCGGTTTTTTCCTTAATATCTTTAATTGTTTTTCCACCCCCTCCAATTACCAAACCGATTTGATCCGGTTTTATTCGAATGGAAATAATTTTTGGCGCTTTTGAAGAAATATCAAGTCGCGGCGCCGGAATTTCTTTTTCAATCTGATCAAGGATTTGGAGCCGTGCTTTTTCAGCTTTTTCAAAAGCTTTTTCTAAAATATCGAGCGGAATGCCGTCAACTTTTACATCCATTTGAACAGCCGTTACTCCTTCACGAGTCCCAGCCACTTTAAAATCCATATCACCATGATGATCTTCGGGGCCTTGGATGTCAGTCAACAGGACATAATTTTTTTCATCCTTCATCATTAAACCTGAAGCAATACCGGCTACCGGCGCTTTAATTGGTACGCCCCCATCCATGAGAGCCAGGGTAGAAGCGCAAACCGAACCCATGGAAGTGGAGCCGTTTGAAGCCATAGATTCTGAAACAAGGCGAATAGTGTAAGGAAATTTTTCTTTATCCGGAATGACGGCTGTCAGGGCCTTTTCCGCCAGATTACCATGACCGATCATTCGGCGATTGAGACCGCCCATGCGGCCTGTTTCTCCCGTAGAAAACGGAGGAAAGTTGTAATGATGGAGAAAGCGCTTTTCAGTCTGAAGCTCCATGCCGTCAATAGTTTGAGAATCTCCCGGGCCTCCTAAAGTTAAGGCTGAGAGCACGTGAGTGCCACCTCGGTAGAAAATGCCGGAGCCGTGAAGCATGGGAGAAAGGCCGCCGGCCTGGACGTAAAGCGGCCGGATTTCGTCGAGGCCGCGGCCATCAGGCCGGCGGCTTTTTTCAACCGCTTCACGATGGATAAGATCGTTAACCTTTTCCTCAAAATATTCATCGGCCAGCGAGACTTTTCCTTCCGGAAAAGTCTCATTATACAAAAGAAGCCACTCGTCTTTCAAAGCATTTGCTTCTTTCTTGCCGGGTCCGGAAAAAACGGCCGCCTCTAATCTCGGCTCTATCTTTTCGGCAAAGAGATCAGCAGCTTTTTCTTCAAATACTGGAAATTCTACAATTAATTTTTTCTTGCCGCGTTCAGTGATAATTTTTTTCTGGAAATTCTGAATTTTTTCAATTTCCGCTGAAGCCAGACGCAAGGCCTCCATAACAATTTGATTGGGCACTTCTTTGGAACCCACCTCAATCATGTTGATGTTGCCGTCTTTGCCACAGGCCACTAAATCCAGATCAGCTCCTTCTCGGTCAGTGTAAATAGGATTAATTATCAGATTAGCCTCCCCTTTTCTGCGACCAATTCGAACGGCACTGGCCGGCCCATTCCAAGGAATATCTGATACACCTAAAGCTAAGGAAGCCGCCAGAACGGCTAAAACATCCGGATCATCCTCATCAATGGAAAGCACCATTAGCACTACCTGCACATCGTGACGCATTCGGTGATCGAAAAGTGGGCGAATAGTTCTGTCCACCGCGCGGCCCGAGAGAATAGCTTCATCCGATGGGCGGCCTTCGCGTCTGGTGAATTGACCACCAAGAATTCGTCCGGCCGCATAAAATTTTTCCTCGTAGTCAACTGTTAGAGGAAAGAAATCACCATCTTTTGGTTTCTTCGACATGACGGCCGAAGCAAAGACTACCGTATTGCCGTACCGGATAATAACTGAACCATTAGTCTGGTCGGCTAGATCATTAAATTCAGCTGTAAGAGTTTTGCCGCCAAACTCCACTGAATATTCTTTTTTTTGCATGACGCTCTGTAGCGTCCAAATTCTAAATTTGAAGAATAATTCCTAGAACCTTCTTCAAACCTACTTATTTGAACGCTAAACTTACTATTAATAAAATAAAGATAACACAGCTATAGGAATTTAAAAAGGGCCGGCCTGCGGCCGGCCCTTCGTATTAAAACTATTGCGCTTGCCGCGGACCACTCCTTCTTCCCGCCCCGCCCATCAAGTATTTTCGCGGACTACTATCCAAATCTAAAAAATCATCTACCACCTCTTTCAATTTTCCGGAAGCGGATTTACCGAAGGAAACTCCTTCCACCTGGCAGCCATTCATCTGTAGATACTCAACTAAAGGTATGAAATCTCCATCTCCAGAGACAATCACTACTGCATCCAATTTAGGGGCTAATTTGATGGCATCTACCGCCAGACCAACATCCCAGTCAGCCTTCTTGGAACCGCTGGAGAAAATCTGGAGATTTTTAGTTTTAGTCTCAATCCCCATTTTTACCAAGGCCTCAAAGAAGTTTTTTTCATCTCCGGCTTCAGTGGTAATAACATAAGCCACCGCCCGCACCAGAATTCTTCCGGCCAAAGCGTCCTTTAATATAGCCCCAAAATTCACTCTCGCCCGGTAGAGATTTTTGGCGCTGTGATAGAGATTTTGTGCATCAATAAAGATGCCAACCCGCTGCTCTTTATGTTTTATAACGGCCATCGCTCCAGATTAACTAGTTTTTCCAGTCTACTTTTTCAGATCAAGTTTCTTCAAAACGCTTTGATATCGTTTTGGATCTTTCTTTTGAAGATATCGAAGATGACTTTGGCGGTCGGCCACTAACTGAAGCAAACCACGTCGAGAATGATTGTCTTTGAGATTTTTCTTCAAATGTTTAGCCAACTCATCAATACGCCTACTTAAAATAGAAATTTGCACTTCCGGCGAACCAGTATCGGTATCGTGAACCCGACTTTCTTTGATCACGCGCTGTTTTTTAGTTTTCGTTAACATGGAACAATATTAACATAAAACTGGAAATTTTACAAGTTGGCTCAACAGAGCGGTTTTAGGGCGGCGGTCTTCGACCGCCGCCCATGCTATAATATTTTGCGACATGACCCTTGAAGATTTAAAAAGAGATTTCTTGGATCACTTGGAGATTGAAAAAGGCCGCAGCTTGAAAACTCGTGCCAATTACAGCCACTATTTAGACAAATTTCTATTTTTCGCCAAACTGAAAAACCCCGCCGATATTAGCGAGGACCTCATTCGGGAATACCGTCTGTGGCTTAACCGTCAAAGTGACGGGAAGGCCGGCACTTTAAAAAAGCGCACTCAAAACTATTATTTAATTGCTCTCCGAGCCTTTTTGAAATATCTGGCCAAACGAAAAGTCTCATCTCTCTCTCCAGACGTTATTGAATTGGCGAAAGTGCCGGAGCGCTCGCTTGATCTGATTGGAGCGGAAGACTTAAAGAGATTGATGAAGGCTCCCGACGATGAAAAGGACGAATTAAAAAAACTCAGAGATAAAGCCATTTTAGAGCTCTTTTTTTCTACCGGTCTCCGAGTTTCAGAGCTCTGTTCCCTCTCTCGCGATCTAGATCTCCGCAAAGACGAATTCTCAATTCGCGGCAAAGGTGAAAAGGTGAGAGTGGTTTTTCTTTCGAATGAAGCGAAAGAGGCGATAAAAAAGTATCTAGATAAACGGGTAGATGTGGAAGATGCTTTGTTTGTTCAGCTGAAGAGCCCGATTGGTAACAAAACCGAAGCCAAAGAATTGCATCGGTTAACTGCGCGTTCAATTGAAAGAATTGTTAAACATTACGCTATTAAAGCTGGTATTTCAAAAAAAGTGACGCCGCATGTTCTTCGCCACAGTTTCGCCACCGATCTTTTGGAGAATGGGGCAGATTTGCGAGCCGTTCAAATGCTTCTTGGCCACGCCAACATCACTACTACCCAAATTTATACTCACATTACTGACAAACACCTGAAGGAAATTCACAAGAATTTCCATAATAAGAAAAAATAAGAAGGATTTGGCTGCTTCGCCGCCAAACTCTTCTTGACGAAAAGGCAAATCGTAGTAAGGTTGTCGCTGGGTCACATTTTTTGTGAATGGCTCATTCAAAACCTAACCGTAAAAATTCAAAAAAAGGAAAATAATGATTGCAGCAAGAGAACAAAGCTACCTATCCATTCGTCTGCCTGGAGGTAAAAACCCAGAGCTTCGGCGCATCGAAGATAGGCTTAATCAACCTCTAATCGAAACTCGGCATCAGATCAATGAAGCCCAGTCTACCTTGGAGGCTTGGTATGAAGGAAGAAATGGCCACAAAGACGCGGCCTACCAACTTTTCGGAGCTTTCTGGCGTGATCACTCCAAGAAAGAGATTTCGGTAAATGAACGGGGTCTGGTGGCGGAGGTCGCCTTTTACGCCGAAGGAAGCTCAAAAGCGGCTGTGATTTTTTTCCGAATCGAACCACAAAAAGCGGTAATGAAAAATCGGAAAGAAATTCTGCCCGAATACAACTTATTGGTCCGAGCTCAAGTTCGGCGAATGGTTGATGCCCTACGCAATACCAGCGACAGCTACGGCAATATCACCAAGGTTGTCTAACAGCACATTATTAGCTAGTCGTTCTTCAAGGGACGACTAGCTTTTTTATTTTTTCTCAATTTCACGCTAAGATTGTTTCATGAAAATCATCTCATGGAACGTTAACGGCATTCGAGCTTGGCATAAAAAGGGCTATTTAGAGTGGTTTTTAAAGGAATCTCCCGATATTTTCTGTCTTCAGGAAACCAAAGCTCATCCGGAGCAGCTTACGGAGGAACTGCGAAACCCAAAGGGCTACCACTCCTATTTCGATCATTCAAAGGGACGTAAAGGCTATAGCGGCGTCGCGGTTTACAGCAAAATTAAGCCGGAAAAGATCGAATACGGCCTGGGAGTAAAGGAATTAGACCAAGAGGGGCGTTTCATCGCTCTGCATTTCAAAAAATTTGTCCTGATTAACACCTACTTCCCTAATGGCGGTGGCGGTCCGGTTCGCCTTAAATACAAACTTGATTACTACAAGGCGTATTTAAAATACGCCGATAATTTAAGAAAAAAAGGCCAAAAAATCATCTTTTGCGGAGATATCAATACTGCTCATACCGAGATCGATCTGGCCCGCCCTCGTGAAAACGTTTCACATACAGGATTTCTGCCTATAGAAAGGGCGTGGTTAGATAAGGTAATAGAACATGGTTACATTGATGTCTTTCGTCACTTTTACCCCCATAAAACTGGCGCTTACACCTACTGGGATTCTTACAGTTTTGCTAGGGATCGAAACGTCGGTTGGAGAATTGATTATTTCTTCGTTAGTCCGGATCTAATCAAAAAAGTCAAAAATATGGCTATTTTAAGCGACGTTTTTGGCTCGGACCATTGTCCTATTCTTTTAGAAATCGACATATAAGCAGACTTCTAAGTTATCCCCAGCCTTGTCCTTTACATGTCCTTTAGAAAGCCTTATCATAAAGGACAGATTCTAGCAGCGAACGTTATTAATCCCTCTTGACGCAAGCTTGCTAAAAGTTCGTTCCACATAAAGGACATTTTGTAAGATATTTTCTCGGTTGAATTCCCAAACAAATTTTTTACCAATTGGCAGACGAGTGTTTTCTCCGGAAAATTCTCTCCTGCTAAATTACCTCTTGGATTCAAACCCGTGGAAACTTCACTCGATGTCACTTTATGCTTCAAAAGCCGCATCGCGCCTTCATCAATAGCCGCCTGCGGCTTTTCTCTTTCTCCTCCTAGGGTTGAGAAAGGAAAGGATAGTCTAACGAATGAAAATAACCTCTCTTTTGCCGAGAATTTGGTCCTCCAACCTCTCGGAAAAGAGAGGTTATTGAAATAAGTTAGACTATTGTACCCAATATTTCTTTCTTATTTCCTTCACTTCTTCTTCCTGTAATCTCTCCTTCCTTTCCTTTCCTTTCTCCCCTATCTTTTTTAATTGCTCCTCAGTTAATTTGCTTAAATCTACTGCCCTCTCATAAAGGTGTTCTTTAGTATTCAAGGAAGGATCTTCCAAAACTTCTTCAAGCAAGGCATGCAAAATATAGCCAATCTTTGGTCCGGAAGGTAAGTTTGCCACCTCCATAATTTTACTGCCATCAATTTTTAACATCCCGACTGAAACCGGGTCATGCATCACCTCTTCAATCATTGATTTGTATTTTCTCAAGCGATACGGATCTTCTTTTGGTCTTCCCGTACCAATACGGTCGCAAATTCTGAGATTCATAAGATTCCAGACGTTCTCCTTACCCACATTTTTAAGCAAGCGTCTGACAGCCGACAAAGTAATTTGGTCGGGATCGGAGAAAAACATGTGCCAACGAATTAGTTTAGTTACTTCTTCAATTAATTTATTCGGAAAGCGTAAATCATTTAAAATTTTAGCAGCCACACGAGCTCCCACTACATCATGCCCGTGAAAAGTCCAGTCTTTTTTCTCGTTTGACCAGCGTCTTGATTGAGGCTTGGCAATATCATGAAGCAATGCGGCTAACCGAATTTCTAGCGACCACCCCTTGTCCGCCGCCGCTTGCAAGCTTTTTAATAAGTGTTCAAAGACGTCATAAGCGTGGGCTTGGTTTTGTTCAATTCCGGAAGCTTTCTCCAGTTCAGGGATAATAAACTTCAACACACCTAGGTTTTTAGCCGTTTTTAAGGCATCAGCCGGTTTAGCGGACATTAAAATTCTAACGAACTCTTCTCGTATTCTCTCTCGGGCAATGTTCTTCAGGAGACCCGCATCATTTTTAATAGCCTCTTCAGTTTCTGGGGCAATCTTAAATCCAAGTTCAGCTGAGAGTCTGATGGCTCGTAAAATTCTTAAACCATCTTCTTTGAATCTCTCATTCGGATCTCCTACGGTTCTAACAATTTTCTTTTCAATATCTTTTTGTCCTTGATAAAGGTCAACCACTTCCCCATCATAATTTTCTTTAGCTGTTGCAACAATTTTCAGAGCAATGGCATTGATAGTAAAATCCCGTCTCTTTAGATCATCTTCCAGATTTTGACTAAATGTAACGGAGTCAGGATGTCGATTATCCGAATAAGTGGCTTCCAGACGATACGGAGTCATCTCCACCACTTTCAAAGTTTCATCCTCCGCTTCTTCATTAACTACTCCAACTGTTCCATAATCGTTTTCATAGAAGGTTTTATCGAAATTTTGAATGATCTCTTCGGGCGTGGCGTTTGTAGTAACATCCCAGTCTTTCGGCTTGCGCTCCAAAAGCAAATCACGAACACAGCCACCGATTAAATAGGCTTCAAAACCAGCCTCTTCTAATTTCCTAGTTATTCGTGAAACTTCCGGCGGAATGGAGAATTTTCTAGACATTTAATGATGATATTTTATTATAGCTTTGGCCTTTTCACTAATTTTGAAGTATTATATTTCAACTATTGCTCCCGTGGTGAAATGGATATCACGCGACGCTTCGGACGTCGTATTGTGGGTTCGAGTCCTGCCGGGAGCGCAAGCCAGAAAATCTGAACTTCTTCAGATTTTTGCGGACTTGCGCTGGCCGGAGCGATGTCGCCCGGTTCTAGGCGACCGCGAGGCGGGGTCGCGAACACTTAGTATTTTGCAAGATTTAAGGCCGCAGCAAAAGACTTAGTGATTCGTGACCGCAAAACCAGTTTTAAGGTTATATAATAACAATATCCGCGGGTATGGTTTAGTGGTAGAACACATCCTTGCCAAGGATGAGACGGGAGTTCGATTCTCCCTACCCGCACATTAAAGACATTTCTAGTGCCAGATGGCGGACGAGAATCTTTGAAAGAGTTCGATAACTCTATGATACCAAGACAGCTAACTCTAAGATCTAGGAAAGAGTTTTTATCATATTTGTCTGTCTACCTGCTCTAAATTCCAACAGGTCTGGCAAATGGGATTTGTCTTATATTTGTCCTAAACCCAAAAATCGAAATGGCTTAAAATAAGGCTAATTTTCAATTTGCTGTGGATAACTCGGGGGATATGTGTATAAAGGACATAAAAATGACTTTTATGACCTTTTGTATAGGAGAAACATAGAATAAATAGGGTATTTATGTTTCACATGAAACGTTACTTATGAAACTTTCCTTTAAGACTTCGAACTCTCAACCTTTATGAAAAATTTAAGAAAATTTTAGGCCCATTTTGATTTAATTGTTTCATGAATAACCAAGGTATAGGACATATTGGAGAAAGCTTAGCCTGCAAATTCTTATGCAATAAAGGATTTAACATCATTGGGCGGAATTTCTTGAGAAAATGTGGAGAAATAGATGTCATAGCTCGAAAAGAAGGTGTCCTGCACTTTATTGAGGTCAAAACTGTTACTTGTGAAAACCTGAATGTTATTCATGAAACAAATACCTACCGTCCCGAGGATAATATTCATTTATATAAAACAGAGCGACTAAAAAGAGTAATTCAAGTTTATTTAGTAGAAAACTACATTAAACAGAATTGGCAATTTCATGCCATTACGGTTTTATTCGATCCTATAAGAAGGGAAGCCAAGATAGATTTCTTAGAAAACCTTGTCCTTTAGCGGGGTGTCTTTTAGGAAAATTAAAAAATGTGTGTTAGACTTTTTCAATCTTTATTTTTTAACGGGGCGTGGTGTAACGGCTAACATTCTTGATTTGGGATCAAGCGACTCCGGGTTCGAATCCCGGCGCCCCGAAAATTGCAAAGCAATTTTCGTCGACCGGGATTCGAACCCGGAAAACTAACGCCCGGGTCGAATAATTCTATGGTAGCAAGTCTGTAAACTCGAATGTTCGGATAATGTTACACATTTTCCCGGCGATCAAATCTAAATAAAAACAAACCCCGCAAGACGTCTTGCGGGGGGCTGTAGAAAAGATTGCATTGCCCGGTAGGCTGCCACCTTATCTTTCTTTGGCTCAAAACGGTCAGGTTGCCATCCGGCCTGTCAAAAGGCCAACCGTGTATAAGCTTGTAAATAGTATACATTATATATTAGGAATGTCAAGAAATTCTTGTGTTTTATAATTTTTGGTATAGTATTGTTTCTGTTAATTTAGTATTAACTTTTTATTTTTAACGTGAAAATCGTTACTCATAGTGGGAGTTTTCATCAAGACGAACTCTTTGCTTTAGCCGCTCTGCAGATGGTTTATCCTGATGCCGAGATTATTCGAACTCGTGATCCGGAAATTATTTCCAAGGCGGACATTGCTGTTGATATTGGCGGCATTTATGATCCGGCCAGTAATCGTTTTGACCATCATCAGGAAGGGGGAGCGGGAAGACGCGGCAAGAATGGCATGCCGTATGCTTCTTTCGGTTTGGTTTGGAAAAAATTTGGCCGGCAAATTTGCGATGGGCGCGCCGACATAGCTGATCTGGTGGATCGAAAAATGATTCAGGCTATCGATGCGGCCGACAACGGAGTGATGGTTTACGCCCCAGTTAATCGTGAGATTCAGCCGTATTTATTTGATAACTTCTTGAACGCCATTACTCCGACGTGGCGCGAAGGTAAAAGTATTGATGATGCTTTCAAACAAATTTTGAGCATCGTGAGATTAGTGCTTGAAAAAGAAATTGAGAAAGCTAAATTCTTTTTTGAAGAAACTGAATTGGTCCGCCAAGCTTATCGGGAATCGGAAGACAAAAGAATTATTGTCCTTGACCACCCGTATCCTTGGAAGAGTGTTTTAACAAAATATCCGGAACCGCTTTTTGTTATCTATCAGGATCAAAATACTGATGAATGGGTGATTATGGCAGTCAAGAAAGATCCGCGAGCTTTTATTTATCGAAAACTTTTTCCGGCCAATTGGGCAGGGAAGATCGGCAAGCCTCTGGCAGATGAAATCGGCATTCCGGATGCGGTTTTTTGCCACAACAAACGCTTCATTGCCAAAGCCTGGTCCAAAGAAAGCGCTATAAAGATGGCTAAAATAGGCCTTAATACGTAGAGCTCTTGATTTTTACGTTAAGTATGATATAATGCAAAAAGAAGCTATTCATTCCGAATAGTCCTCACGAAACAATTTACAAAAGGAGATCGTACTTTGATACCCAAATTTAATCTTAAGGGCAGCATTCCAGCGCTGGTCTTAAAATGGTCAGTGACTAATCCTCACCTTGTACCGCTTGGAGCAGTTTTTACTCGCAGTAAGAGTAAAAAAGATTATCAGAAACGGGCCGAAAGGGTTTTCGGTATATCCACCGTCGATGAAATAGGAAACTCTGGATTTGAATTGCCGGAAACCAAAATCGGACGAGTCGGAATTCAGAGCGTAGAGAATCTGATGAATCGATTTTTACGGATCGAACATCGGATCAGCAGGAAACCCGATCACATTCCCAAGCAGGCCATCTTGTTTTTCTTTGTTCTCAATGAAAAAGATTTACAGGAGGCTGTGCCCATGTCCGGCGAGCACGCTCAAGCCCTCAGATGGTTTGCCATGCAAACCTTCGAAGGCTGTCGAATCTGGAACAATGGTGAACGAGTAGTCATTGATTTGGTCAAGCGTTTGCCGGAACAGAAAGCGGTGCACTGTATGGATTTACGTTCAGACAGTAAGCATGGCTGGCAGCTCTGTTGGGTGCCTCTTCCGGAAGGTGTTAATCCCGCGCCCACAGCGACACATCCAAAATTCCTGACAAAGGAGTATGTGGATTATCAACGGCGGGCAGAGGAAAAACTTTTCCAGCAAACTCGCAGGTCTCTCGAAAACCTGTTTGAGGTTGCCGACAGGCAAGTGGCTATGGCCAGATAAAAATTCAAACCGCGCGGAAACGAAGTTTCCGCGCGGTTTTTGCTTAAGCGTTTATATAATATAATCAACAGAATGTTATCTCCACGCAGTATCGTCTATAGCGGCATTTTTCTCACGGAAGATTCAAGAAAAATTCTTTTAGAAAAAATACGGCCTCTATACGAAAATATTTTTGCTCATCATGTTACGGTCAAATATCGTCCCAACAGCGAGGAGATTTTTAATTTTCAGCCTGGAAAAGAATATGAACTGGAAATTGTCGGGGTTGCTTCTGACGGGAAAAGTCAGGCGGCGGTAATAAAAGGTTTTAAGACGGAAAGTGAGGTCACTCACGTCACCATTTCAACTTTGGGGGAGACAAAGCCAAATTACTCAAAAGATCTTCTAAAGTCTGCCAAGATTGAAAATTTAAAACCGTTTAAAATAAAAGGGAAATACGGCTTTTTTTGTGACGGACCATATTTTTTTGAATTCCCGACGTTTAATATTTCCACTGTTCAAATTCCTACCCGGCCGCAGCCCGATACAATTATCGCCCTGTTTCTTTTAAATGAATATGCTTCTTCTATTTTTCAAGGTATAGATTCGGCCGAGATTAAGTGTAATCCAATCTTTCCTAAGGATGAGACCTTTGAAAGCTTGCTTCAAAAAGGAATACTGACTATTGATTTTGAACAAAGCATATTCGATCATCATAATAAAGATTTTTCTACAGCTTCTGAAAGTGTTGCCGAGTGGTGCAATATCAGAAAAAATAAAGAGATTCAAAAACTTTTGGAATTTGCCAAACGCTCGGAAGAAGGTAAGGGGACTATTTCATCGGACGCTATTGATAAAATGTTTGGTTTAGATGGCTTGATTATGGCCTTAAATCGCGTTCACTTTGCTGATCCAAAAGAAGTTTTTAGAATCGTGGAACCTATTTTAGCCGGTCATCTGAGGGATATAACTGAAAAATTAATTAATACCCCTGTGGTCTGGGCTGAATTACTAACCAATGGAAAAGGTAAAATAATTAAATGCCATACAAACATTGGTAATTCAAAAATTGCTTTTGCTGAGTCTGATAGTCAGAACTTGCCAGGGTTTTTACGGTCATACCAAGGCGAAAGATGTGACTTATTCGTTCAAAAACTCAGCTCTGGTCATATAAATATATTAAGCAAAGCCAACAATAACCTTGATCTATCCAAACTTGCCGGGATCATTAGACAAGCGGAAGCCTTAATACAAAAACGACCAATCAATTCTGCAGATTTAAGACAGGCCGGCCGCCTTCCGGAAATTCCTGAATGGTATTATGACAAAATTACGAATTCTATTCTGAATGGTGGAAGAAACGTCGGAGATGTTAAACCAACTAGTATTTCATGGGGAAGTTTCGAAGCTCTAATTAAAAAATCTTTTGAATAGATGTTTCAGAAAAACAAAGAAGATTTTATTTGTGAGAAGTGCGGGCATGAAGTGAAAGGGACGGGATACACCAATCATTGTCCGAAATGCTTATGGAGCAAGCATGTGGATATTAATCCCGGGGATCGTCTGAGTGAATGTGGAGGGATGATGGAGCCGGTACGGGTGGAGGGACGCACCGGCTCTTATGATTTTGTCCACCGATGTTTACGCTGTGGCTACGAAAAGAGAAACAAGGTTTCGCCCGAAGACGACTTTCAGAAAGTGATTGAAATTTCTAGGAAGGCTGATTAATGAGGTAGATAGTTAAACAAAGTGGATTCAGAATTTTTAAAATTATTTACCAAAGTGGCAATGTCGCGGTTTAAAAAGGAACTCAAGGTGTATCCAGTATGAGTTTTTAAGTCGACATTAATGTAATTGAGAGTAATGGCCTGAATATCCTGCTCTGAAGTATTACTGTTGTCTGGAACGGTGGTGGCGATCAGAGCAATCATTTGGCCGGCTTGATTGAGGATGCCCCCACCAGAAGCTCCACGTTCAGCTAGAGAACTAGCTGTTGTTCTAATTAGATCTTTGCTGTTAGTGCCGGTGAAGGTGTAAGCGTCGATAACATTCATCAGGGCTGTTTGAATGGGTAGATTTTTCATAACGGTGGTGCCGGAAAAACTACTAGCTGGATAACCAACTCCTAAAATGGAGGTATTAGGTGAAAGGGAATTAATAGATGTATCTAAAGAAAGATACGGAAAACTCCCGGGAACACTTCCGCCATTTATACCCGCCGTGACTGCTACTAAAGCGTAATCGCCAGCGCCGGTTTCTTGCGGCTGGTTCGCATTATTAATATTTGCTCCGTATTGGCGAAGCCATTCCTCTGAAATATGTACAAGAGACGCTTTGTATTGAGCCACGGCTGGAGAGCCACGACGAATAACACATTGTTTATTGGGATCCTGAAAATAATCGTCTAGGAGAAGGTGATCGGCCACATGAGCATTCGTTAAAATGATGCCTTTGGGATCAATTATGACGCCACTGCCAGTCAGTATTTCAATAAGATTGCCGGATTGGCTGGTGCAATAAATATTGACGATGGCGGCCCGAGCCTTTTCATCCAGACTGGCATTGGCAGGAGGAGTTTGTGGTGGCGTAGCTGGAACTTGAGAAGGGAACGAAGAGGAGGCGGGTTGAATTGGAATGTTTGGAATGACTGGCACCGGATTTGGGGCCGGAGTTTGAATGACTGGAATCTTTGGAGCGATCGGAGATTCAGTTTTGGGAACGGAAATTTTAGGAAAGGCCGGGACTTGAATAGCCAAAGTTGGCAACTTTTCTTTTTTGGTGGAAGTACTGGTGTTTGAAGGCCGGGTGCTCGAAGCATTAACACTAACAGCTGTTGGTACCAGAGGAGCGTAAGTAGAAAAAGAAGTAGTGGCCAATCGTTGTTCAAGACCGGGCAAACTGACTGACTTGTGAGTGGGTGGAGTGGTATAAGGAAAACCCAAAAAAGAACCGATTGAAAGAAGAATGGCGATGAGGGGAGAGAGAGGGTTCATTGATGGTTGTTGAAATTATAAACACAATTGCCCGCATATACCAGATTTGCTAGGATAATTCTACTCTAAGGAGCTCCGAACTCGAAGGTTCGGAGAATGTGAGATGTTTTAACTCGTGTTAAGCGGGATTAGTTTATTGGTAAAACATCAGTTTTCCAAACTGAGGTGGGGAGTTCGATTCTCCCATCCCGCACTTTAAAACAAAAGGCTGGCGCTTCGCGCCGGCCTTTTGTTTAGTGAGACGAAACTGTAATTTGTCCAAAAGTTCTACCGATTTTTGGACACCTATTTGACTGCGTCTTTCAGAGCTTTAGCTGCTCTGAATTTTGGTACTCGCATAGCGGCTACCTGGATAGATTCGCCGGTGCGAGGGTTGCGAGCGGTTCTAGCTGCTCGTTGTTTAGCTACGAAAATACCAAGGCCGGAGATTGAAACTTCTTCTCCTTTCTTGAGAGTGTTGACGATTGAGTCGATGACAGTATCCATTACTTTTTCAGCCTGAACTCGAGTCCCCCCGAGCACCTGCTGAATAGCTTCTACAATTCCTGCTTTATTCATTTGAGTGTTTTTGGCTAATAAATTTAGCTCGACCACTTTTAAACCTATCCATAACTACGAAAATTATTATATATTAGGCCATTTTTTAGGCAAGCGGAGTAAATATTTGAAGAAGTGTTAAAAAAAGGGCGGCCGCAAAGCGGCCGCCCTTTTTATTCCCGTCAATAGTTATGTCAATACTCCTCTTACCACTACCTAGCAAACTCTACTGCCCGATTTTCCCTAATAACCGTTACCTTAATCTCCCCCGGATATTTCAACTCCTCTTCAATTCGTTTGGCAATATCCTGTGCCATTTTCTGAGCTTCCAGATCGGAGACCTCGGTCGGAGTAACAAAGATTCGAATCTCACGGCCGGCCTGCAAAGCATAAGATTTCTCCACACCCTTGAAACCGGTGGCAATCGCTTCCAAATCTCCCAAGCGCTTCAAATAATGTTCCATGGTGTCTCGGCGGGCGCCCGGTCGTCCCCCGGAAATAGAGTCGGCTGTCTGAACAATGATAGATTCAATAGTTTCGTAAGGATATTCCTCGTGATGTGCCTGCATGGCCTTAATTACTTCTTCTGGAGCTCCGAATTTCTGGAGAATGCGTCGGCCGATTTCCACGTGCGTGCCGGCCACCTCATGATCTACTGCCTTACCAATGTCGTGAAGCAGCGCTCCGGCTTTAGCTACTTGGACATTGGCACCCAATTCTTCCGCCAACATGCCGGCAATGTGAGCCATTTCAATTGAATGCTGCAGAACGTTCTGACCGTAACTGGTTCGGAAATACAGGCGTCCCAAAATGGAAACAATTCTCGGATCAAGATTGAAAACGCCTGTTTCATAAACTGCGTGCTCTCCTTTTTCCTTGATGATTTTATTTATTTCCTGTTTAGCTTTCTCTACCTCCTTTTCAATTTTAGCCGGCTGAATACGCCCATCTAAAATAAGATTTTCCAGAGCCAGTCGAGCAATCTGACGACGAACCGGATCGAAGGAAGAGATAGTAATAGAGCCCGGAGTATCGTCAACGATAATTTCTACTCCCGTTTCTCGCTCGAAAGCCTTGATGTTCCGGCCTTCTTTGCCGATAATCTTTCCCTTAATTTCGTCGGAAGGAATGTCAACGTTCGTAGTGAAAAGATCGGCCGAGACGGAAGTAGCCAATCGCTGAATAGTCGTGGATAGAATATCTTTGGCTCGCTGTTCCAGTTTTTCTTGGCCGAATGTTTCCATCTTCTTCATTCGGGAGAGAATCTCTTCCTCATATTTTTTCTCGACACTCTGGAGAAGTTGCTCTTTAGCTTCTTCCTGTCCAAGCCGAGAGATTTTTTCCAATTCAGTGCGCTTCTGACTCTCCAAACTATCCACTCTTTCCTTAATCTCTTTTACTTCAGCAATTTTACTCTTAATATTTTCCACCTCGTGGTCGATATCGGTCTGGCGAGTATCCAATAGCTCCTCCTTCTTGATTAAGCGGTCCTCAGTCTTCTTTAATTTATCTTCTTTCTCTTTAATTTCTTCGCGAATCTGCTTTAAAGTGCCCGCCGCTTCTTCTTCGGCGGCCAAAGTAATTCGCTTAGCTTCCTCTTTGGCATCAAGCATCATTTGCTTGATCTGAAGTTCCATTGAACCTTTTTTCCCCAAAGAAACCAGCACTCGAAGAAAATAACCGACAACTAAAGCCACCACTCCGGTGGAAGCTAGCATTAGAAACAATATTTTTAATGAAATCATGGCGAAATTGATTTCGCCTTAGGCGCCCAAAAAACTTATGAGACTAGATATTCAATTCTTAAGGATTTTAACATTTGAATAAAAGTGAAGAGTCGGTGCGGAATCAAGGTCATCTGTGGCGGTCTAAAACAAAATCGAAATTTAAATTTTAATGAAATCAATATACATCATTCGTTACAGATTGTCCACGTAGAGTTGTTGACACTGAATATGAAAGATGTTATAATCAATAAAACATTCACATTAGAAAAAATGTAGCCGATTACAAACGGGAACCCAGAGGGAAATGGCAAGTACCGTCAATTCTTCGGTGATGAGGTTCTTTGTATAGAGCCCCTCATATTTTTATGAGGGGCTCTTTGCTTAATTCAAAACCTTATCAATAATGCCGTATTTCTTGGCTTCCTCGGCGTTCATCCAGAAATTTCGGTCAACGTCCTTTTCAATCTTGCTCAAAGGCTGACCCGTATTTTTAGCCAGCATTTTATTTAGAATTTCCCGATTTTTCAGAATTTGTTTGGCCGTAATTTCAATGTCCGAGGCCTGACCTTCCACGCCACCGGACGGCTGATGAATCATGATTTCGGAATTAGGCAAAGTAAATCGTTTGCCCTTCTTGCCGGCAGATAGAATCATTGCTCCCATGGAAGCGGCTACGCCGACGCAAATCGTAGAGATATCATTCTTAACATGATTCATCGTATCAATAATGGCCATACCGGCTGTCACCATGCCACCCGGGGAATTAACATAAAGATTGATATCTTTTTTCGGATCTTCCGATTGCAGAAATAAAAGCTGGGCAATAACAATATTAGCCACATTATCATCAATTGGGCCGCCCAAAAAAATAATATTTTCGCGCAAAAGGCGAGAGTAAATATCGTAAGCGCGTTCGCCGAATTGGGATTTTTCAATAACTGTTGGAATAAGCATATTTGAGTTGAAGGTTAAAGGTTAAAAGTTAAAGATAATAATGCGGTGAGTATAGCAGATGGTATTTAGGGGGCAAGTAGCGAGCGGCCAGAAATTCTCTATACTATTAGTATGAGATTACATCGATTCCTGCTCACTGAGGAGATAGCCGATCGCAAAGAGGTAATTATTTCCGATTCAGACCTAATTCATCAATGGCGGCAGGTTTTTCGGTTTACAGTAGGCACTCAGCTTATTCTTTTTGACAACTCCGGATTTGAATATCTTGGCTTAATTTCTAAGCTTTCCCACCTTGGGGCAGTCGTTCGAATTTTGAATAAAGAAGATAGAAGCACCTCGTTACCTGAAGTTTGCCTTTTCGCCGCTCTGATAAAGAAGGATAATTTTGAGTGGATTATTGAAAAAACCACAGAATTGGGAGTTTCACAGATTGTGCCTATTATTTCTGATCGAAGCGAGAAGAAAGGTTTGAATATGATACGAGCTAAGAAAATCATCAAAGAAGCTAGTGAGCAATCTGGAAGGGTGAAGTTAACCAGGTTGAATGAGCCCACCGATTTGGAGGAGTTGCTGAAGAGTTTAGATAAAGGAGATGAAGAGAAGGTGAAGATTTTCTCAATTGATCCCAAAGGAAAACCTTTTGATGAAAAGATCTCGGCAAAGATTGCGAGAGAAGTCGGAGTGTTTGTCGGACCGGAAGGAGGCTGGACGGAAAGGGAACTGGAATTATTTAAACGCAAAAGGATTCCGATTTACAGTCTCGGCTCTCAAATCCTCCGAGCCGAGACTGCCGCCGTGGCAATTGCGTCGCTTCTCCTCCTGAAATAAATATGAGTTCAAAACCTTTAATCTGGATCGGAATGTTTATTGGTTCAACTATCGGCGGATTTATTCCGAGTCTTTGGGGCGCCGGCTTTTTCTCCTTTTCATCAATAATCTTGACTACCGTCGGAGGAATTTTCGGGATCTGGGTCGCTTTTAAAATCAGCAACAATTATTTTTGACTCTCCAGAAACTGCCAAACTTTTTCATTAGTGAGAATTTGTTCAACGTAAAGACGGGCTCGCATCGGATCGGCGTCTTTATGATGGGACAGAATATGTTCCATTTCCTGTTCAACCGCTTTTTTGTCGGCTTCAATTTTTTCTTCCAAGGCAATCTTGGCTAAGATCAATTCCATTTTCACTCTCTTAATGGCATCATCTTTCCATTCATCTTTTACATCGGCTTCAGTTTTGCCGATTTGTTTAAAATAATCTTCCGGTTTTAGGCCCATGCCAGAAATATTGCCTTTAAATTGAGCCAGCATCTTTTCTTTTTCGCTTTCAATCAAGACTTCGGGAATTTCCACCTTTGTTTTGTCAATGATCTTGTCAAGGAGGGTCAATCGTTCTTTCTCTCGCAGGCGCAATTCTTTTTCCAGTTGTAAATTTTCTCGTAATTTAGTTTTGAAATCTTCCACATTTTTGAAATCGCCAAAACTTTTTACCAATTCGTCGGTCAACTCCGGAGTCGGATCCGTTTCAGTTTTTCGCCGACTCTCTCGAGCTCGAGTCAAAGTTTCTTCAAATTCCTGATCAGTCACCTCGGCTTTTTCGGCCGTCTTCATGGCTTCTTTGGCTATTTTTTTATAATCCGGCAGCGAGAATTCCGGCAGGACGGCCAGGGTGATTTTAAAAACAACGGGATTTTTAGCCGCCAGTGTGGGGATGGCAATTTGGGGACGCCCGACCGGATTAACCTTGGCCTCGGTGAGAATTTTTAAATAAAGATTTTCTAGGGCGAGCGAGGCCGACTCTTCCAATAGGCCGAGCTCGCCGACTCGCTCAATTAAGACTTTTTCCGGAATATGCCCCTCGCGAAAGCCGTCAATCTTAAGACGGCTATTGAGGTTTTTCACCGCCTCTTTTCGGTAGCTTTCCACTACTTCTTCCGGAATTTCCGCTTCAATCTCAACTTGAGAATGAGGAAGAGGCGCAATCTTTAAGATTTTAAAATTTTGGTTCATATTAATTAGAGAAATTAACTGGAAGTGGCGCTAACCTGAATATTTACTTCGTTGGGCTGGAAATTGGTGTAAGTAGTAGTGGCTGAAGATTCGGAATTTCGCTGGTTTAATCGAGGGGCCAATTTGTATTGCCAGAAATAATAAGCCCCAAAAAGTAGGATTAAAACAACAATGATAATGCCGATAATGCCTCCGACGGAACCGGCTCCTTTTTGAGAACCCTGAGTCATATTATTTGGAAAATTTTTCTTTGTAGATTTGAATAGATTTTAGAACAGCTTCGGTCGCCGCATCCTTTCCCTTTACTTCACCAATAGTTACCACATTATCATCTCCTTTTAACTTCTTGTAAGTCTCAAAGAAATGTTGAATTTCGCGAATGGTGTGCTTGTTAATATCTTTCAAATCATTGACGTCTTCCCAGCGTCGATCTTTAACAGGGACGGCTATGATCTTACAATCTGACTCGCCGTCATCAACCATTTCCATCATGGCTACCGGCCGGACCTTTACTAATACTCCAACTTGAATAGGGAAGGTTGAAAGAACAATGACATCTAGAGCATCATTGTCCTCCCACAAAGTCTGCGGGGCGAAACCATAATCAACGGGGTAAGGAGCATTGGAATAGTTGGCCCGGTCAAGCGCAATCAAACCGGTTTTCTTATCGATTTCGTATTTATTATTTGAACCTTTTGGAATTTCAATAATAGTATTGAATTCTTCGGGAACTTTATCGCCGAGCGGCACATCGTGCCAAAGATTCATCCCGTTAGAAGCAGGGCGCATTTCGTCTGATTGATTATTGCTCATAATGGTTATTTATTAAGTTGACTGATTAAGTAATTATTCTATCTTGCGACCGTGGCTTCTAACGGGATTCATCCCTTGAGTCATATGTCGGAAAAACGACAGGGCTTTCCGACAAATTACAGGATATTAGATGATTCAGCTTCTGAAGTTTTTGAGCTCTCTGTTTCACTCGGAGTTTCTTCGGGTACTTCAGCAGGTTCATTTTTTATTTTATCCTCCGGCGCGCTTTTTGCATCTTCTTCAGTTTCGGTCTCCACCTCCGCTTCTCCTTCCGCTAACTTTTCACCTTTGGCCGACTGAATGTCAATTCTCCAGCCGGTTAATTTAGCGGCCAATCGAACGTTTTGACCTCCTTTACCGATAGCCAAAGACTGCTGATCTTCCGTCACTTCCACTACTGCCATATTCTCCTCCTGATTGATGTTGACACTCAAGACTTTAGCCGGGGAAAGGGCGTCTTCAATAAATTTATCGGGCTCGGCTGACCATTCAATAATATCAATTTTCTCGCCGCCAAGCTCACTCATGACAGTGGATACGCGAACGCCGCGCTGGCCCACCATAGAACCAACCGGATCAATGTGAGGATCGTTAGAAAAGACGGCAATTTTAGAACGTGATCCGGCTTCTCGGGCAATGGCTTTAATTTCCACCGTGCCGTTGGCAATTTCCGGTACTTCCGCTTCAAAGAGCTTGGCCAGAAATTTCGGATGAGATCGGGAAAGTCGCAGGAAAATACCGCGAGGAGTTTCTTCTACGCGAGAAAGATACATTCGAACGCGCTCTCCTTGACGATAATGTTCGCCGGGGATCTGTTCTTCATAAGGCAGAATGCCGCTGGCTCGGCCCATATCAATGAAGATGTTGCCGCGTTCAATGCGCTGAACGGTACCGCTGACGATTTCACCTTCTCGTTTACCGTATTCAGCCAAGACGGAAGTTTTTTCCGCCTCGCGAATTTTCTGAATGATTACTTGCTTGGCAGTCTGCGCCGCGATGCGGCCGTAATCGCTTTTCATTTCAAGAGGGAAGATTAATTCTTCTCCAACTTCTACACCCTTCTTAATTTTGCGGGCGTCTTCAATTAAAATGTGATGCTCCGGATTAAAACGAACTTTCAAACCTTCTTCGGCGGTCTCCGGATGATCAGCAATTGGTTGTGTTCCTTCTTCACCCTCCTCTTCAAAGACTACTTTGGATTCATCCACCACAATTTTCACCTGATAAAATTCCGCCGTGCCGGTATTAAGATCAAACTTGGCGCGGATATATTGACCGCGCTTGCCATACTCTTTTTTGTAAGCAGTAGCCAGAGCCATTTCAATGGCCTCAATAATTTTTTCTCTTGGGATGCCGCGTTCCTCTTCCAACTGGTCGAGAACGGAGTTAATAACTTTTAGATCGAACATAATGTTACGCTTATGGGCGTTAGCTTATAGCTTGTATAAATTTGGTAAAAAAAGAGTTCGCCGTGAGGCGAACTGTCGTGCTCATAAATATATAGGAGTCAAGAGTTTTGTCAACTGTATCGAAGAGGGCGGCCGGCGAAGCCGGCCGCCCTCTCTATTAACAGCTCTTATTGCTATTCACCTGTCCTTCCTCTATTATTATGTATGTATATCTTTTCTAAAATGACTAAAAAGATCATTTTCGCACTTGTTCTCCTTATCCTCATCTTAGGTGGTATCTTTTTAACTTTTAAAACTCAACCGGCAGCTCTGGCCCAAAGCGGCACTTTCACCGCTGGAGTTCACGCTGTGCATGGTTATGCCTGGTCCAGTAATTTCGGCTGGATTAAATTTGATCCAGCGTTCGGCGGAGTCTTTGCCAGCACGACCGGAGCCTCAAGCGCCATTCTCACCGGTTACGCTTGGTCAAATCCCCAAGACGGAGCGGCTGCAAGCAACAACATTGGCTGGCTAAGTTTCAATGATTATTCCGGTTGTGGATCTCAACCAACTATTGATCTTTCGACGGGTGCTGTCAGTGGTTGGGCCCGTTTTTATAACGCCATCAGTCAGTCCGGCAACGATGGAAACTGGAGCGGTTGCGTTCATTTAAGCGGTCCAACTTACAGCTCGGCTGTGACAACGGGCGCTAGTCCAAGTTTTACTCAAGGCAGCTACTGGTGGGGCGGCGATTTTCCAACAGCTTCAAGTAGTGTCGGCTGGATTCATCTTTGCGGCAGCAATTACTGCGTTACCATTGACGCGGCCACTACCACTCCGGCTACTGCACCCGGTGTTCCGTCAAATTTGCATCAGACAAACGCCGGCGTCTGCGATAGCTTCGGTGGTATTGTCAATCTTGCCTGGAATGCCGGCAGTCCTGCTCCAAATACTGCGAACGGCGGAGGTTATTACGTTTATCAAACTGATTCAACCGGCAACACTACTATTAAGAAAACAGTTTCTTACTCGACAACCGCTTCTATCGGAGGCTTGGCTGTAAATGGGACCTTCTACTTTAAGGTCACCGCCATTAATGTCGGTGGCGGCTCAGTGGCCGAGAGTGCCCCAACTTCCGTAGTCACTACCACTAGTTCAAAAGTCTGCAACAGCGCCAACACAGCCATTATCTTCAATGCTGTTCCTCCAACCGTGCCGAGAGGAGGCACTTGCAAACTGGTCTACACGGTTTCATTCCCAAGTGGTTGTACCATTACCAGCGCCGGCAATCAGGATTCGGCCTTTCCATTCTCTTTTGTTTCCGCCACCGGTACTACGCCTTCCAATCCGACAAGCGGCACGACTACCACCTCAAGAATTTACAAGACAATTGATTACACCCTAACTTGCGGCAGCTTAAGTGCTAAGACCACTTGCGCCATTGCGCCAGCTTTTAACGAATTCTAAATATGTATCAGGATAATTTTTTCATTCGTCACCGAGTCAGCATTCTCATCATCGTTGTGTTGGTCTTTTTATCGGCCGGTATAATTATCTGGGTTAATCTCAATAAAATGACTCCCGCTAATGAAGCGACTAATAAACCGTCTTCTCTCTATCCCGGTTTAACTGATCAAGAAGTGAGCACTTTTATCAAAGAAGGAAGTGCTTCCACTACCGTAACCCCTTATCCTGACCAGAAAGTAAAATATGATAAAAATTTTTCATCTACTGGACAATCAGCCTTAACAGCTTCCGAACAGGAAGCGGCTCTGAAGGCAATGAGTTCGAAGTAGAGGAGAAATAAAGTAATAAAATAATAATTAAATTAAAATTATGAAAAAAATAAATAAAGAAATATTGTGGTCAGTTCAGGTAGTAGTTATCGCTTTAATTATTAGCGCCTTTGGCAGTTATGTTTTTGCCGCGTCCTTTGCCGAACCAACTTGTGCTCCAACCGGCTGTAATGCCGATGCGCCGCTTAACGTTTCCGGTACAGCCCAGATTAAAAGCGGTGGATTAATTGTAGCTGCTGGAACCGGTATCACTACCGGTCTTGCCGTAGTGACAGGAAAAGTAGGAATTGGCACAGCTAGTCCAACTCATGCTCTGGATATTACTACTACCGGTGGAACGGATGGAGCGGTACAGGCCAGCGCCTTCTATTACGCCTCCGATCGAAATTTGAAAAATAATATTGCACCGCTCTCCAATTCTCTAGACAAGGTCATGCAGCTTCAGGGAGTTTCTTATAACTGGAAATCAAATGGCAAAGCCGATGTCGGATTGGTAGCCCAGGATGTTCAGAAAGTTTATCCGGAACTGGTTAGCTCGGGGGCTAGCGGCCTATCAGTTGATTACGGACACTTAATTGGTCCGATGATTGAAGCGATAAAAGAGCAGCAGAAGGAAATTAATCAACTTAAAGCAGAAATTAATCAACTTAAAGGACAGAAATAAAGATGTCTTTATCTTCCAAGATAAAAAAGAATTATTTTGTACCACTTTTGGTTATTATCGGTCTGGTTCTTTTCGCTTCCGTAGTCTATGCCGCCGCTACTCAATACGTTTGTCCTTCCCGATCAGGCCCGGATTTTTCCAGTCAGGGTCACCTGAAAGATTGTTATCGAGTTAATCTCAACCAAAGTGTTACGATTGCCGCCACCACTTCACCGGCAGCTGAATGGGGAGTTTGTGCCATCGTCAATAATCAAACCGGCGTAAAAGATCTCTTCATCCCCGCCAGTACTTCTGCAGAATGGCAGAGAGTTTGGGGCACCACTACAGCTCAGAGAGCTAAACCCTTACCTCTCGGAATGTTTGTAAGCCTCTGTCAAAACTCTGGAGGCGCCGGTGGAGCAACCTGTGAGCGAGATTTTGGTTCGGGTGGTGGCAACAGCTACTTTGGAGGCGGGGGCGGACAATGTCAAAGCCCTAGTTGTGCTAACAATAACGCAAAAACAGGCGAAAAACAGAGTATTAGTAATCAGATTGATGCTGTCCCCAGCTCAGTTTGGGGGCCCAATACCAAGGCCAACGCTCATAAGGCCTTAAACCAAAGCGGCGGCACAGTTACCACCAATGGATTAACTCAAAATTTTGATTACGACTTTAGTTCTGAAGTTGACGCCGATTCTCAACCTGGCCACCGATCAGTCGTATCCAGCATGAGTTTTGGTGGGCCGACTACCAATAACTCACCCGTTCCTTGTCCGTAAATTTAGGAGCCCCGAGCCGCGAAGCGGCTCGGGGCTTTTTCATTACATTTTGTTATAATTAACTCAATGTGAGTTGATTGATCTCATAGACCTTTGACTTTTAACTTTCAACTTTCACTCTCGCGTGTACATCAACGAAAAACAATTAAAGGAATTCATCTTGGACTCGGGACTTGTCACCCGAAAGGACTTTGAAGGCTCGGAAAAAGAAGCGGAAACCAAGAAAATCAGTATTGGCGAAGTCTTGGTCAATAAAGGCAAACTCAATGAAGATGATTTGCGCCGAATTCAGGCTTATGTCTTAGGCATCCCCTTTGTGGACTTAAAGAGCCAAAAAGTGGATTTTCAAGTCCTTTCTCTTATACCCGAACCAATTGCCAGAAACCATAATATCGTGGCTTTTAAAGCTACCCCGACAGATTTGGAAGTGGCAATGTTGGACACTGATGATTTGAGCGCCATTGAGTTCGTCAAGAAAAAAGTAGGGCTGCGTATTCTGCCACGCCTGACTAACACCGAATCAATGAAGGCCGTTCTCCTTCAATACCAGAAATCTTTGAAGGCTGACTTCGGAGATCTCATTCAGAAAGAAGCCAGTGCACTAAAAAGAGCGGATGGTGATCAGAGCGAGAGCGATCTAAAAAAGATTGCCGAAGATCTGCCGGTAGTTCGCATTGTTGATACATTATTGAAACACGCTATTTTGCAGAACGCCTCTGATATTCACATTGAGCCTCAAGAAAACGAAGTACTAGTACGTTATCGTATCGATGGATTACTCCACGATGCCATGGTTTTGCCAAAACACGCCGGCAACAGCATCACTGCTCGCATCAAAGTTCTTTCCAATTTAAAACTTGACGAAAAGCGTCTGCCGCAGGACGGACGTTTCAAGATTGATATGAATAATGAGAAAGTCTCTTTTCGTGTTTCAATTCTTCCGACTTATTACGGAGAAAAAACTGTCATGCGATTATTGCGCGAGAGCGTTTCAGGGTTTACCCTCGAAAGTCTGGGTTTTCACGGTCGCGCCTTGGAATTAATTCATGAAGGAACGAAGCTGGCCACCGGAATGATCTTAACTACCGGTCCGACCGGCTCGGGAAAAACCACGACGCTCTACACGGTCCTGGATATTTTAAATACTCCTGACGTCAATATTTCCACCATTGAAGATCCGGTGGAATATCAGATGAAGCGCATCAATCAAAGTCAGGTCAAACCGGATATCGGCTTCACGTTTGCCAACGGTTTGCGTTCATTAGTTCGACAGGACCCAGACATTATTATGGTGGGGGAAATTCGAGATAATGAAACGGCATCACTCGCTATTAACGCGGCGTTGACCGGTCACCTAGTTCTTTCCACCCTCCACACCAACAGCGCCGCTGGCGCCATTCCACGTCTGATGGATATGAAAGTGGAACCGTTTCTTTTGGTTTCTACCTTAAACATTGTCATTGCTCAGCGATTGATTCGACGTCTGACAGCCAGTAAGGAAAAATATTTCTTAAACAAGGATGAATTTGGCACTATTTCCAAGTCGGTGAATATGGATCGGGTCCTCAAGGCTTTAAGAGAAGAGAAAATTGTTGAACCAAATGCCACCTGGGAAAAAATTCCTTTTTATAAACCAAAGCCATCGGCGGAATCTGATGACGGTTACAAAAGTCGAGTTGGTATTCACGAAGCTCTGAAAGTTACTCCCACCATCAAGGACATGATCATCAAAGGAGCTACCACTTCGGATATTGAAGAGCAGGCTAAAAAAGAAGGAATGCTCACCATGATTGAGGACGGCATTTTTCAGTGCGTTCAAGGCATCACTACCATTGAAGAAGTTTTGCGAGTGGTAACGGAATAAAATGAAATTTAAATACAGCGCCATTAATAAAGACGGAATGACTTACGAGGCAGTCAAAGAAGCCCCGGACAAGTTTACTTTTTATCGCAATTTAAAGAGAGATGGCGAATCCATTATCTCGGTCAAAGAAGTGAAGGGGGGAATGAGTTCAATTAATCTAAACTTTAGCCTCTTCGGCGGCATTAAGATGCATGACAAAATTCTTTTTGCCCGCAATTTAGGTGGGATGCTTGAGGCGGGTCTGCCACTTTCGCGCGCGCTCTCAGTATTGGAGAGACAGACCACCAATAAAAGATTGAAAGCTACTTACGCCGCTCTGAACGGTTCCATTACTTCAGGCAAGTCCCTTCACGAAGCCATGGCAGAATTTCCGAAAATCTTTAACACCCTTTTTGTTTCCATGGTTAAGGCCGGAGAGGAGGGCGGCAATCTTTCCGGTTCTCTGAAGCAAATTGCCATTCAAACTGACAAGACTTATCAGTTGAAACGAAAGGTGAGAGGAGCCATGCTCTACCCCGGTATCATCGTTTCCGTCATGATCATTATTGGAATTTTAATGATGATCTTTGTGGTGCCGAGTCTGACGGCTACCTTTGAAAGTCTTAATTCGCCGCTTCCAGCTTCCACTAAATTTGTCATCGCCTTAAGCAGTTTTCTTAAAAATAATTACATTCTGGCTATTATTGTAATGGTGGCGGCAATCGCCGGAGTTTATTTTGGAGCCAAGACAACAAAAGGGAAAAGATTTTTAGACTTTCTAGTTTTACATATTCCAGTCATCGCTCCCATTATCAAGGAAACTAACGCCGCCCGTACCACTCGCACCCTTTCATCGCTTCTTAGCTCGG
Source organism: Candidatus Paceibacterota bacterium (assembly GCA_035652395.1). Taxonomy (NCBI): domain Bacteria; kingdom Bacillati; phylum Minisyncoccota; species Minisyncoccota bacterium. The sequence goes on from DASRDX010000012.1 coordinate 168,870, forward strand.
GAGTGGATTTGATTTTAGCTACGGCTATCACCGGCGAAGTACTCCAAAACTCTTATTACAAGGAAGTTTTAATTGAGGTTCAAAAACGAGTAGAAAAAGGAGAGCCGATTTCCACTTTGCTTTTGGAAAAGACTAAACTTTATCCAATTTTTGTCGGAGAAATGATTAATGTAGGGGAAGAAACCGGTCGGCTTTCGGAAATGCTTCTAGAAGTGGCGACCTATTACGAGGAGGAGGTGGAGGAAAAGACGAAAGATATGTCCACAGTCATTGAGCCATTTCTGATGGTCTTCATCGGACTCGTGGTAGGGTTCTTTGCCGTTTCCATGATTACGCCACTTTATTCGGTGATGAATAATATATGAGAAACTCGAAAGCGGGATTTACTATTTTGGAAATTCTGATGGTAGTAGTAATTTTGGCCATTCTCGTAGGCATCTCTTACACCGCCTTCAACAATCTCAATAGTTCTGAAGCACTGGATACGGAGACAAACACTATTCTTTCCATGATTGAAAGGGCCAGAGAGCGAACTATCTCTTCTGAAAATAGTATTGAGTATGGTGTTCACTTTGCTTCTACCACTGCCGTGCTTTTTGTCGGCAAAACATATTCCGCCGGATCTTCCACTAGCGAGACGAAGAATATTAATTCAAAAGTGAAAGTAAACAGCATTAATTTAACCGGAGGAGTGGCCGATATTTATTTTAATAAATTAAGCGGCAAGCCAAGCGCCACCGGAACAATTGTTTTTTCCTTGCTAAGCAGCACTTCCAGCGTAAAGACTATTACCATTTATAATACGGGTCTAAGTGATGTTAAATAAAGGTATAAATTACAACTCAAAAGTCTCAACTTCTGTCAGAGAGAAATCCGGCTTCTCTTTAATTGAAGTAGTAGTGGCGGCTTCCATCATCACCATTTCAGTTTTAAGTATTATGGCCGTCTACGGCACTTTTATTAAAAACAATTTTGATAACACCGCCTCCATCCAAGCGGCTTACCTGGCCGAAGAAGGAATTGAAGCCGCTAAATCAATGCGAGATTTTGGCTGGGCAAGTAACATCGCTACTTTAACCAACGGCACCACTTACCGTTTCTATTACAATACCTCTTTAAATAAATGGCAGGCGACCACTACCGTTTCGCGCATTGATAATGTTTTTGATCGCACATTCACGGTAGGAACGGCTTATCGAGACGGCAGTGATAATTTAGCCACTTCCGGCACAGCTGATTCAAACACCAAACTGGTGACTGTAAATGTCGCCTGGAACAAGAGAGGAGCCACTTCAACCAAGACTCTACAGACATACATTACTAATTTGTTTGATAACTAATGAAATTTCGTAAAGTTTACAGCATTCATAACGGATTTTCGCTGGTAGAAATGCTGATCTACATCTTTTTGTTGAGTCTTCTGTTGATTGTCGTAATTAACAGCATGGTTATTATTGTCTCTTCCTACCGAAACATTAAAAGCACTGAAGCCATTGAGAGTTCGGGTCTCTCCGCTATGGATCGGATGGAAACGGAAATCCGCAACGCCCAAAGCGTCGACGCTATCAATAGTGTCTTTAGTGGAAGTGGCACTTCCAGTATTTTGACCATCAATACTTCCACTACCACTCCGGCCAAAATCAAATTTTATGCCTCAAGCACGATTTTGGCGGTGGATGAAGACGGTATCTATAACGGCCCTCTCATTTCTTCCGGCGTTCGATTGAAAACTTTAATTTTCAGATCGATTAGTACTAGCACCTCGGCGGCTATCAAAATAGAATTAGAGATTGAAAGCGGGACAGGTCCTTCTTATAAATCAGCCAAGTTTTATGATACAGCTATTTTACGAGGGAGTTATTAATATGAGAATTTTAGATTTTAAATTAAAAGGTTTTGCATCGCCTGCCGGGAATAGGGGGCAGGCGATGCTCCTGGCAGTTGTTTTCTTTCTCTTCATTAGCCTTACCATTATTCTCGGCATTACTGTTCCCGTTGTAAATCACATCAAGAATGTCACCATTTCCAATAATTCCAAACAGAGTTTCATTATTGCCGAGGCCTTGAATGAAGATGCTCTTTATCGTTTGAACCATAATAAAAACTTATCATCTTCTTTAAGTCTGGCTTTAAATGGGGCCACCGCTTCAGCCGCCGTTACCACGAGCTCTGGTGCCAAACAGATTATCTCTCAAGGAGCGGATAATCACATCAATCGTTCTGTTAGCACTACTTTTACTCAAGGGCAGGGAGTGGCATTTAATTACGGTGTTCAAGTTGGTCAGGGCGGATTCACTTTAATGGGCGGATCAAGTATTAATGGAAATGTTTATTCCAATGGTGACATCGTTGCTACTGATGGATCGTCAATTACTGGTAGCGCCGTCGCTGCTGATAGTGCTGCTCTAAACGCTGACCAAAACAATAATTCTCCTAGTACGCCGCCTTATAACATTTCTTTTGCCAGCTCGAGTGCCAATCAGGATATAGCCCAAGCTTTTCAAGTCTCCACTTCTTCACCAGTCAATAAAATTCTCTTTTATGTCAAAAAAGTTAGTACTCCGAGTGACGCAACCGTCCGCATCGTTTCAGATAATGGCGGTTCTCCGGGCACCACTGTTATTGACAGCGGAACTCTTAGTGCTTCTCAAGTCACCACAAGCTACTCTTGGGTAACGGTTACTTTTAGTTCAAATGCTGTCCTCTTTCCAAACACTACTTACTGGGTAGTAATTGACGCGGCTTCAAATGCCAGTAAATACTATGTCTTGGGCGCAAATACCAATACTTACACCATTGGGTCTTTAAAGCTCGGTACATACGGCGGCAGCTGGAATACAGTTTCTCCATCGGGCGCTGACGGATACTTTACCCTTTATCTTGGTGGAGTAACTTCTACTATCGGCGGTGGATCCTATGTTGGCGCTATTAATGTTGGTTCGGCTGGAGTGGGAGATGCCTGGGCTTACGATGTTGAGGGCGGCAGTGTGGCGGGTCATTTATATTGTCAGATTGGCCATAATAATAATAAAGCTTGTGATACTTCTCGAGGAGATCCGTCGCCTGTAAGCTTTCCCATTTCAGATGGCAATATTCAAGAATGGAAGGATGAGGCGGACGGCGGAGGAATAATTACCGGTGCCACCAATTGTCATGGCGGCTATACCGGCGGAAATTGTATCGTCGATTATGCGGGAGCAACTTTCGGGCCGGGTAAAATTACCGGCAACTTAACAGTCAATGGCGGCGGAACTCTTACTTTAACTGGTACGGTCTGGGTTCAGGGAACTATCACTGTTACCGGCGGCGGCGCTATCCGTCTATCTTCTTCGTATGGATCAAGCGGTGGTGTTCTACTCACCGATGGCTGGGTAGATCTTAGTGGCGGCGGTCAATTAACCGGCTCAGGAAGTTCAGGCAGTTATTTGCTATTACTAACCACTAGTCAGTGTCCCAATAGCGGCAGCTGCAGCGGACACAATGCCATGGATGTTACGGGCGGGGCCGGCGCCGTTATTTTGAATGCTCAAAATGGAGTGATGTCGCTTGCAGGTGGGGTAAATGCTAATGAAGCCACGGCTTATAAGATTAGCGCTGTCGGAGGTACTACTGTCACTTATCAAAGTGGACTAGCCAATCAGAATTTCTCCAGCGGACCGAGCGGCGCCTGGAATGTTTCGAGCTGGCAGCAGACACTTTAAATTTGAAGAGTAGGCTAATGTAGAAGAAGGCCTTTTCACTTCGCGAAAAGGCCTTCTTAGCTATGTTATAATTTCTAGAATGTCGCGGCGAAAAAAAATTATTGTCGGAAACTGGAAGATGAATCCGGAATCTTTGCGCGAAGCCGTCAGAATTTTCAGCAAGATTAAAAAAAGCTCTAGCCGCCTCGATACTGAAATAATTATTTGTCCTCCCGCTATCTATTTAAACAACTTAACTTCGGGCCGAATTAAGATCGGAGCCCAAGATGTTTCCGCGGAGACCAAAGGGGCCCACACTGGTGAGATTAGCGCTGAAATGCTGGCTAAAAATAACATTAAATACGTCATAGTTGGGCATTCGGAGAGACGGAGCATGGGGGAAACGGACGAAATCATCAATAAAAAAATTGAAACCGCTCTTTTTTACGGCCTAAAAATCATTCTTTGCGTCGGCGAGTCAAAACGTGACGAGCATGGCGAGTATTTAAACTATCTGAAAAGCCAGCTGAAGAATTCTCTGAAAAGAATCAATCGAAAGTATCTAAAAAATATTTTAATTGCTTACGAGCCACTATTTACTATCGGACGAAAAGATTTTGAAGCCATGTCTCCGCATGATATTCATCAAATTGTTATTTTAATTCGCAAAAATCTATTGGATCATTTCAGTGATCCGCTTGCCGCCAAAGTACCAATACTTTATGGCGGTTCAGTCAGTGTGGAGAATGCCGCTTTGATCGTTGAGGGAGGGGAAGTGAACGGTCTTTTAATTGGGCGCCAGAGTCTTAATCCGGAGCAGTTCGGAGAAATTATCAGGAGAGTGGCTCGCGTTTAGAAACAATTATGTTGGAAATTAAAAACATCAAAGAGGCGGGCGACTTAGCGGGCAAAAAAGTCATCGCTCGGCTTGATCTTAATGTACCAATAGAAAATGACCAGATTACCGATGATTTTCGCATTCTAAAATTGCTACCCACCATTCAATATCTTCGGGAAAACGGAGCAATTACTTTGATTATCAGTCATTTGGATGCTGAGGGAGAGACTTTGGAGGTGATCGGAAACTATTTGAACGAGAAGTTTCCGATCACCTTTTTAAAAGATCTTTTTTCTGCCGAAACCGAAAAGAAAATTCAGGAGGCCAAAGCCGGCGATGTATTTTTATTTGAAAATATCCGACAGTATCCGGAGGAAGAGAAAAATGACGAGGAATTCGCGAAGCGAATTGCTCGTCTCGGTGATCTCTATCTCAATGATGCTTTCCCAGTCTGTCATCGTTGCCATGCTTCCGTTGTCGGCGTGCCAAAATTTTTGCCTCATTACGCCGGTTTCCAGCTCCAAAAAGAAATTGAACATCTTTCCTTGAGCGAAAATCCGGAGCGACCATTTTTATTTATTTTAGGGGGAGCCAAATTCAGTACCAAGCTGCCACTGATTCAAAAATTCTTGGACCGAGCAGATTATTGTTTTGTAGCTGGCGCTCTTTCAAATGATTTCTTCAAAGAAAAAGGATGGGAAGTCGGAATTTCCCTTACCGATCCGACACCCTTTGACCCGAAAATGCTGGAAAATCCGAAATTAATTCTGCCGGCTGAAGTAATGACTAAAAATGGCGATCAGATCGTGCCGAAAAAACCAAGCGAATTAAATAAAGAAGATAAAATTGTGGATGCGGGTCCCGCAGTTCTAGAACAACTAAGGGAGCTTATTCAAAAATCCAAACTAATTATTTGGAACGGACCACTCGGTTATTACGAAGATGGCTTCGATCAGCCGACCAAAGATTTAGCCAAGTTGATAGCCGAGTCCGTCGCCACCTCGATCATCGGTGGCGGCGACACCATCGCCGCCATTGAGTCGCTCGGTCTTCAAGACAAATTCACATTCGTCTCCACCGGCGGGGGCGCCATGCTGGACTTTCTTCTTGACGACACCTTGCCGGGAATAGAAGCTTTAAAATAAAAAGACCGTTTTTACGGTCTGGCAGCGCTAACCATTGCAGAGAAAGCTCTTAAGACTTCAGGAGCGGTCTTATAAGTTTCATCGTGACCCTCACCGTAGGCTTTTTTTGAGGAAATTTTCGACAGACCGAATGGCTTGTCTTTTGTAGCGTTATACTCAATTACGTACTCAGCGCCCTGATAACGAATGCCCAAAAAGTTCTCGTCATTCTTAGTTATGGTTAGCCCCTTTAATCCCTGTAGAGAGATCTCTAGATCATGTAAGGAGTTCATCTACTCTCATTATACATAACGAAGAATTAAAGCAATTTAAATTGAACTTCGAATTTTCTCTGCGGTTTTTTCCATTTCTCCTTCCTTGTAGGGCTTATGAACTCCCCATTTGAAATCATCTTCAATGTATCTAGGAATAATGTGTATGTGAGCGTGAAAAACCAACTGACCCCCGGGTTTTTCATTATTCATTACCAAGTGAATGCCATCGGCGAGAGTGCCGTGCTTAACTGCAATAGCCACCTTCTTGACCGAAAGCATCAGGCGACAGAGTTCTTCGTCTGGTATGGTGTAGAGATTTTCAAAATGATCTTTCGGAATAACCAAAACATGGCCGGGATTTGAAGGATGAATGTCCATAAAAGCCAAAGTATATTCATCCTCATACACTTTCTCGGCCGGAATTTCTCCTGACACAATTTTACAGAAGACACAATCTTGCATGATCAAAGTATATGTTAGAATAGCCGCAAAATGAAGTCTTATAAAGTCAGAAAAGCGCTTAACGAAGCTGAAAAAGAGCAATTAAAATCATATCCGGAGTTTTTGCAACATCTGCTGCATCATCGCGGCCTCCGGTCGGAGGAGGCTGCGGAAGAATTTCTATTTCCGCAATATGAAAAAGGCGTTCACGATCCATATCTGATGAAGGATATGGAGAAAGCCGTCACTCGCATCATTGAAGCTATTGAAAAGGGCGAGAAAACGGTCATTTTCAGCGACTTTGACGCTGATGGCATTCCGGGAGCGGTGATACTGCACGACTTTTTCAAGAAAATTGGCTATGAAAATTTTGAAAATTATATTCCGGATCGCCACAATGAGGGTTACGGTCTGAATTTAGAAGCCATTCAGAAATTTAAGGACCTCAACGCCTCTCTTTTGATTACCATTGATTGCGGCATTTCCAATTTCAAGGAAATTGAAAAGGCAAACGAGCTCGGCATCGATGTCATCATCACTGATCATCACTTGCCTCACAAGAAATTACCGCCGGCTTTTGCCATTCTCAATTCCAAACAGGAAGACTGCAGTTATCCATTCAAAATGCTCTGTGGGGCCGGCGTGGTTTTTAAATTAATTCAGGCTATTTTAAAAAAGTCTCGCTACTCTATTAAAGAAGGAATGGAAAAATGGTATCTGGATATGGTTGGCTTTGCCACTCTCTCCGATATGGTGCCACTTCAGGGTGAAAACCGCATCTTTGCCCACTATGGCTTGATGGTTCTCCGAAAATCTCCGCGTCCGGGCTTATTGGAATTGTTTCGACGAACAGATATTAATCCACGGTTCCTTTCTGAAGATGATATTTCTTTCAGCCTAACTCCGAAAATCAATGCCGCCTCCAGAATGGGCTCACCCATTGAAGCTTTCGAATTACTGCACACCAGCGATGTGGTGCGGGCGCGAGAACTTTCCGAGTCTTTAATTAAATTGAATGACGAACGAAAAGGCGTAGTGGCGGGCATGATTCGTGAAATGAAAAAAGCTATTGAAAACAGAGCCGATCAGATTGGAGAAGTAATCGTGCTCGGAAATCCAAAATGGCGGCCATCACTGCTCGGACTCTGTGCCAATAATCTGGCGGACGAATTTCAGAAGCCGGTATTTCTCTGGGGCAGAGAGGGGAGCGGCCTGCTGAAAGGATCAGGCCGCTCGAACGGTTTGATTGACCTTTCAGTTTTAATGAATGAAGCCAGTTCCGAAATTATCTTGGAATATGGCGGCCACGCCTACGCCGGTGGCTTCTCAGTTGCTCCCGACAAAATTCATTTACTGGAAGTGGAATTAAACAAGGCCTATCTAAAAGCTAAAGTGGAAGCAGTCTTAACTGAGGACTTTGTAGACAAGAAAATATCTATTGATGAAGTTAACTGGGACATTTATAAATTGATTGAAAAATTGGCGCCTTACGGTGAAGGTAATCCCAAGCCGGTATTCCTCTTGGAAAATCTGGAAATAAATGAAGTTAAAAATTTTGGCAAGACGAATAATCATCTCGAACTCTCTTTCTTGAATCAGCTAGGTAAACGCGTCAAGGCAATCGGGTTTTTCATGAGTGAGCAGTTTAGTCACAAGTCACTGGCGGCCGGCGACAAGATTAATCTCGTGGCTACTTTTGAGAAATCAAACTTCCGAAATTATCCGGAACTGCGCCTGCGAATTGTTGATATAATTTAAGAATGCTTCCAAAGATTTTAATTTTTACCGATGGTGCCGCTCGCGGCAATCCCGGTCCTGCCGGTTGGGGAGCGGTGATTGTTCACGATAAGGAAGTAAAAGAGATTGGCGGATTCGCATCGAATTCCACCAATAATCAAATGGAACTTACGGGCGCCATCAAGGCTTTAAAAGAAGTGGAAGATAAAGATCTTCCCATCGAACTTTTTACCGACTCATCTTATTTAATCAACGGTATTACTAAATGGGTCAGCGCTTGGCGCATGAATGAGTGGAAGACTAAAGCCAAAAAGGAAGTCTTGAATCGAGAGCTCTGGGAACAACTCGCAGAGCTGGTGGAGAACAAGAATATTGAATGGAAATATCTCGGTGGGCATTCCGGTATTGTCGGCAATGAAAGATGTGACCAAATTGCTACCGAATTCGCCGATGGTAAGCGGCCCGTTCTTTTTAGCGGGCCGCTTGATAAATACGGGCTTGATATTTTGAATTTTAATTTAGATGAAGAAAAAGCTGCCCAAAAGGCGGCCGCCCGAAGCCACCAGCGGGCAGCCGCCTACTCCTACGTCAGTCTTGTCAACGGCAAAATAAAAACTCACAAAACTTGGGCTGATTGCGAAAAGCGCGTCAAAGGTAAATCCGGCGCTAAATTTAAAAAAGCTACCAGCAAGGAAGATGAAAAAGAGATAATTAAGGAATTCTCTAAATAATCTTTAAATATTTTTTAATTCAAATACTTAAACTTCAAGCATGAAGTTTTATATTTTCGTCTGGAGTTTTTTCGCTCTGGTTTTCCTAATTTCTATTTTTGGATTGTTGAGGCATAAATATGATCCTATTTTCTTCTCAAAAATTAATACCAATGTTCACCTAACTGGTGTTGTAGTGGATGAGCCAGATCAGCGGCAAAACAGCACCAATTTAGTAGTTTTACCGGAGAAGATTCTTGACAAAAGTATTGACAAAAAACACTCGGAAAAAATTTTGGTTCGAGCGCCACCGAATACCATCTTTCAATATGGTGATGAGGTTGAGATTGATGGGAAACTGCAGTTACCGCAAAAAATCGATTCTGAAAATGGCAATTCATTTAATTATCCGGAATATCTGGCCAAAGACGGAATTTATTATTTGATTAATCGAGCCGAAGTTAAAGTTATTTCATCCGGGCACGGTAATTTCCTTAAACGACAACTGTTTAGAATCAAAAATCTCTTTCTCGGAAATCTCAAAAAAGTTTTACCTGAACCGCATTCGAGCTTTGCCGGCGGCTTGATCGTGGCTGGTAAGAAATCTTTGCCCAAAGATTTGCTAGATCAATTTCAAAAGACCGGTACTCTGCAAATTGTCGTCTTGTCCGGCTACAACATTACTATTGTGGCGGAAGCGATGATCAGATTTTTTAGATTTCTGCCCGGCGCCGGCGGCTTCTTAGCCGGCGCCGTCTCTATTATTTTGTTTTCGATTATGGCTGGCGGCACCTCTACCATAATTCGTGCCGCCATCATGGCTCTGATTTCTATCTTGGCTAAGCTTACTCATCGAGTTTATGATGCTCGCCGAGCTCTATTTTTAGCCGGCTTTCTGATGGTGCTCCAGAACCCGAGAATTTTAGTCTACGACCCGTCTTTTCAATTAAGTTTCATGGCCACCCTTGGCTTAATGACACTCTCTCCATATTTCGATCGCCGGCTAAACTTCTTGCCGGAAAAATTTCAGATTCGGCAAACCGCTTCAGCCACAACTGGAGCTCAAGTCTTTGTGACACCGATTCTTCTTTACCAAATTGGGCAGATTTCTCTAATTTCAGTACCAGCCAATATGCTGATGATGGTTATTGTTCCGTACATAATGCTAGCCGGATTCATCAGCGGCCTTCTAGTCTTTATTAGTCCGATTATTGCTTTGCCGGGGGCTTTTATTTCCTATCTAGCTCTCTCTTACGAATTATTTATCTTGAAATTTTTCGCCAGCATTCCTTTCGTTTTGTTGAAAATTTCATTCTCTTTTTGGCTTCTGATCATTACTTACGGATTTTATATTTTCATTTATTTCCGGAAGAATAAAACTGAATTTAAGATCAAAGAAAGCGGCCTGCCTTTCAATCGCCGGCAGGCCGCTTTGACCGATTTCTCCGAGGTCGAAGATATCAAAATAATAGAAAATTCTTAAATTGCTTTCTCAAACCTATCTTCCACCACGCCCCAATTGAGATTTTCGAAGAAGGCTTCTACATATTTCTTCTTGTCGGCGGGAGTGTAATCGAATAGGTAAGAATGCTCCCACATATCGAGACCTAGCAGGAATCGTAAGGAATTTAAGTGCCCGAGGTGCTGCTCGTCTATCCAATGATTAAGAATTTTACCGGTGCGTTGGTCAAGGTACAGGTTGGCCCAGCCGATGCCGCGGGTCATGGCGATTTGTTTGAATCCTTCCAGCCATTTTTCAAAACTGCCAAATTGATCAACAATGCTTTTATAAAAGGCCCCACCGGCGCTAGCGGCCATTGGGCCGCCTTCAAACTGCTCAAAGTAATATTCGTGATTGCGCATGCCGTTAAATTCAAAAGCAAAACGACGTCTTACCTCGGCCAGTGAAAATTTGCCGCCCTCATCCTCCGTCTCGCCGTAATCGGCTTGAATTTTCATAATGAGATTGGTGTTTTTAACGTAGCCGGCGTAAAGCTTAAGGTGCTCCTCGATAGTTTTCTTTGAAATTCCCTTGAGTTCGGGAATATTAAATTTTTTCTCAACATAAGGATCTTGAGGCATAGATTTTAGAGTTAATTAATAATGATTTTAAGACGTATTTTATATAGTAACATTTCTGATTGTCTCGAAATACAAATCTAAAATCATTCTAGCTGTAGTGGGTCTTTTGGTTCTCCTTAATTTAGCTATCTGGTATGTTGCCGTTTGGGAGAATCGCGGCAACATTTTGAAAGTGGCTTTCCTAAATATCGGGCAGGGCGACGCTATTTTAATAGAAGCGCCGAATGGCAATAAGATGATGATAGACGGCGGCCCCGGAGGGGCCGCCGTCGAATCAGAACTCTCCAAACAATTGCCATTTTACGATCGTCACCTCGACTTAATCATCCTGACTCATCCCGATGCCGATCATGTGGCTGGATTTCAATCAATTCTTAACGACTATCAAGTGAACGAAGTAATGGAACCGGGTTCAAACACTGACACAGAAACCTATAAGAAAATCGAGGACACTATAACAGCAAAAAATCTCCCAAAAGTTCTGGCTCGTCGCGGCATGCGCATTATTTTGGATCGAAGGCGAAAAATTTATTTAACTATTCTTTTTCCGGATCGCGATCCGGAAACCTGGGATACTAACACCAGCTCAATTGTGGCGCGGCTGACTTACGGGCACAACTCCTTTCTTTTCCAGGGGGATTCACCTCAAATGATTGAAAATTATTTGGTTTCGCTTGATGGCGCCAATTTAAAAAGCGACGTCCTAAAAGCCGGACATCATGGCTCCAAAACTTCCACCAGCGATTTATATGTGCAAACAGTTCAGCCTGTTTACACAGTCATCTCCGCCGGCCTCCACAACCGCTACGGTTTTCCTCATCACGATACGATCGATATTCTGAATAAATATCACACTCAGCTCTTAAAAACTTATGAATTGGGAACCATTGTTTTGAAAAGTAACGGAACAAATTTGACTTACGACAGCTCTCATTGACAGCTCAACCTAAAGAGCTAACATACAACTGGAATAATATGGAAAAAGTTACCCGCGATTTTGAAGTGATCGTCTTAAAACCGCTCATAACTTTTGCTGGAAATCAGGAGTCTATTAGGCGGGTTCGATTTGATCACAAGGATCTTCGACGCAAAGGTCAATACTCGAAAATCAAATCAGCTGCCCTAGCAGAAGTAGAGGAGGAAGTTCGAGAAATACTAAAGTGTGTGGATCCAACTGACTCACTCACCGAAGAAAAACTCAAAGAGAAGGGGATGCAATACTACGATATCACTATCATTGAACATACTTCTACGATTAAGATCGATTTAACCGAAGAAGAAATTCCTGTCCACGCACCGAGTTAATCTCGGGGCGTTTTTATTTAGATTACCCCGGCTTTCTTTAAGGTTTGGTAGGCTCCATTCTTTTGAATGGTCTTGAGAGCTCGAGTGGAGAGATTGAGAGTCATATATTTTTGTAACTCTGGAATATAAATACGCTTTTTCTGCAGGTTCGGGTACTTCCGAACACGCCCAGTCGGATTGAATTGGGTAGCTCGAGTGCGGTTGGAGTAACCACCGCCGACTCGGGAACCTCGTTTTGTTACTGCACAAACTTTAGCCATAATTAAAAGGATGCTATCATAACTTTAACTTCCTTGGCAAATTTATGACTGATTCCACTACTCTCATTTTTTCCATTGTTATCCTGCTTTTTTCTGTCATTATCCATGAAATTTCCCATGGCTATGCCGCTGAAAGACTGGGAGATCCGACCGCTCGTTATGCCGGCCGCCTGACTCTCAACCCTATTCCACACCTTGATTTAATCGGCTCCATTCTTCTTCCTCTGCTTTTAATATTTTCCGGCTCGCCTTTTATGATCGGCTGGGCCAAGCCGGTGCCCTACAATCCATTCAATTTGCGTAATCAGCGTTGGGGAGAAGCTATCGTAGCCATTGCCGGTCCCTTGGTAAATATTTTTATCTTTCTTCTCTTCGGGCTGATTATTCGATTTTATGCCGACGTTCTGTCTCTTCGAGCTCTAACTTTGATGAGTACGGTGGTGCTGATTAATATTGTTCTGGCTATATTTAATCTGGTGCCGATTCCGCCACTCGACGGCTCGAAGATTCTTTTTTCCATTTTGCCCTATCGAGCCAGAGCTATTCGCTTTAATCTAGAGCGATATGGGTTTGTTTTAGTGTTGGTCTTTGTTATCTTTTTTTGGCAATATCTGACCCCCTTAATTGCTTCGATTTTTGCCACGGTGACCGGTATTCCGGTTTAACCCCCTAATTTGCAATTTTAATTTTCATGTATTACATTAATAGCCACCTTTATGGCTACTATTAATCAGTTAGTAAAACGAAAAAGAGTAAAACCGATCCGCAAAATTAAGGCGGTGGCTTTAACGCGCACTTTCAATACTCTGAAGAATCGACCGGGGTACAATCCCTCTCCTTTTAAAAGAGGCGTCTGTACTAAGGTTACGACTAAGACTCCAAAGAAGCCGAACTCCGCCATTCGAAAGATTGCTCGTGTCAGACTGACTAACGGCATGGAAGTAACCGCTTACATTCCGGGTGAAGGTCATAATCTACAAGAACACTCGGTAGTTTTACTTCGATCAGGAAAAGTAAAGGATATTGGTGTTAGATACACCATTGTTCGAGGCAAGCTTGATGCAACCGGAGTCGAGAAGCGCCGAAAGGTTAGAAGTATGTATGGGACGAAGAAACCTAAATAAAAAGTAAGAATGCGAAGAAAAGTTAAAAATAGAAATAAAGTTCGACCGGAAGCGACCTACGATTCAGAGAAGGTGGCTAAGTTTATTAATTACTGCATGGAAAGAGGCAAAAAAAATGCCGCTCGAAAAATTGTTTACGGCGCTTTTGAATCAATCAAGGAAAAAAATAAGACGGATAATCCTCTGGAAGTATTCGATACCGCTTTGAAAAACACCGCTCCTCAAATGGAAGTGCGATCTCGAAGAGTGGGAGGCGCTAATTATCAAGTGCCGCGAGAAGTTCGACCGGAGCGACGTCAGCAACTTTCAATGAAATGGATTATTCAGGCCGCTAAATCTAAAAAGGGTCAACCAATGCATCTTAAATTAGCCGATGAAATCATTGCCGCTTCTAAAAATGAAGGAGAAGCCGTGAAGAAGCGCGAGAATACTCATAAGATGGCGGAGGCCAACAAAGCTTTTGCTCATTTTGCCTGGTAATCAAAGACTAAATTTTAATTGAGAAAGAAAGCGGCGCCGAAGGCGCCGCTTTCTTGTTTATTTTAAATTTAATGCTATAAGTGGGTCAGAATGACTCGAAGGATCATTAAAAAGATTTGCGAAGCTGGCCCAATTGGTCTTGATGATTTAGCTCAGCGCCTTTCGGCGAATGTTCCGGAAGATCAAAAGGAGTGGAAACGCAATCAAATTAAGAAAGCAGCGTCTCGGCTTCAGAAAAAGGGAATTTTGCGGCAGGATAAACGTGAGCGGCTCTCCATCAACCCGGCCAAAATCAATCTAAATCGCGCCTAAAGCCGGCGCGATTTTTAATTGCCAACTTTTTAAATAAATGATATCTTTTGAAAACGACTCACCGAGTCGTTTTTTAAATCAAAAATTAAGACATGAATCGAGATTATCCTTTAGAAAGAGTCCGAAATTTCGGAATTATTGCCCACATTGATGCCGGAAAGACTACCACTTCCGAGCGTATTCTTTATTACACCGGAGAATCACACAAAATTGGAGAAGTTCATGAAGGAAACACAACCACGGACTGGATGGAGCAAGAGCGAGAGCGTGGTATCACCATTACGGCCGCCGCCATTACTTGTTTTTGGAATCCAACCTATATGGGAAAGGATACCTCCAACAAGATGCGTTTTAATATTATCGATACCCCAGGACACATTGACTTCACCGCCGAAGTAAAGCGATCACTTCGAGTGCTCGACGGAGCCGTGGTAGTTTTTGATGGAGTAGCTGGAGTAGAGCCACAATCAGAGACAAACTGGCGATATGCCGACGACGGAAACGTGCCTCGAATCTGTTTTATTAATAAACTTGATCGTCTAGGTGGCAGTTTTGAACGATCTTTCCAATCAATTTTGGATCGTTTGACTAAGAATGCAGTGAGAATGCAGATTCCAATCGGAGTGGAAGATAAATTTGAAGCAGTTATTGATCTTCTGAAAATGAAAGCCTACTACTTTGAAGGCAATATGGGTAATGAAATTATAGAGAAGGAAATCCCGGCCGAATATTTAGAAGAGGCCAAAAAATATCGACACGACTTAATTGAGAAAATCGTTGAACAGGATGACGCCCTAATGAGCGCATATCTCGAAGGAAAAGAACCAGCCATTGAGGATCTGAAGAAGACTCTGCGCAAGGCCACTCTTGAAGTAAAACTAGTGCCCGTTTTTACAGGATCAGCTTTGAAAAATAAAGGAGTTCAGTTGATTCTTGATGCCGTGGTTGATTATCTACCTTCACCTTTAGATATTCCACCGATTACTGGAATTGATCCAAAGACAAATGAGCCAATTATTCGACATGCTTCCGACGAAGAACCATTTGCTGCTCTGGCCTTCAAACTCCAATCCGATCCGTTCGTCGGACAGCTGACTTTCTTCCGAGTTTATTCTGGAACGATTGAAGCCGGCTCTTATATTTACAATTCAACGACTGGAGACAAGGAGCGATTGGGCCGAATTGTCCGACTCCAAGCCGATAAACGGGAAGAAGTGAAGAAGGTATTTGCCGGTGAGATTGCGGCAGCTGTCGGATTAAAGAGTGCCAAGACCTCCCATACTTTCTGTGATGAAAAAAATCCGATCATTCTGGACCCAATTAAATTCGTTGAACCGGTTGTGTCGTTAAGAATAGAACCCAAAACTAAAGCAGATCAAGAAAAAATGGGCATGGCTATGAAAAAACTTTCCGATGAAGACCCCACCTTCAAAGTCAGCTCAAACACTGAAACTGGCGAAACCATTATTTCAGGAATGGGCGAGCTTCACCTGGAAATCATGATTGATCGAATGAAGCGGGAATTTGGAGTGGAAGCTAACGTTGGTCAGCCACAAGTAGCATATCGAGAAACCATTACTGGCACGGCCGAAGAAGAACATAAATATATCAAGCAATCAGGAGGAAAAGGTCAGTACGGGCACGTTAAGATTGTCATTAAACCGATGGAGCCGCTTGATCCAGAGAAAAAAATTCCTAAAAACGTTAGTCGTTATGACGATTTTGAATTCATCAATAATATCAAAGGAGGGGTCATTCCGAATGAATTTATTCCGGCCGTCGAAAAAGGAGTGCGTGAAGCTATGACTCGAGGCATTGTAGCTGGCTTTCCAATGGTGAATGTTTCCTGTGATTTAATTTACGGCTCATATCATGATGTAGACTCATCAGAAATCGCTTACAAGATTGCTGCTTCTCAAGCTTTTCAGGCAGCCGCTAAAAAAGCCCGACCTGTGATTTTGGAACCAATTATGAAATTAGAAGTAGTGGTACCGGAAAAATTCATGGGCGATATCACTGGAAATCTCAACTCTAAACGTGCTCAGATTGAAGGCATGGAAGATAGATCAATGCTTCGAGTAATCAAGGCCAAGGTGCCTCTTTCGGAAATGTTCGGATATGTCACATCTTTGCGTTCAATGACGGAAGGCCGTGGTTCAGCCAACATGGAATTTGATCATTACGAAATCGTGCCACCGCAAGTGGAAAAAAGTATAGTCGAAGCTCGTAAATAATTTTTAGCTCTGCAGTAAATATAAATAAAGGAGCGGCTGCGAAGCAGCCGCTCTTCTGCTATGATGAACCCATTAATATTAATCTTAAACTATGAAAATTCTAGCTGTTGATTATATTTATCATGACGTCAGCGATCTTTCTAAAGCATTAGTCTTTTATAAAGATGTGCTGGGACTAAAATCTACTTTTGAAGGAGATAAATTCGCCGAATTTGATTTGAGTAATGTCACTTTAACTATCGGCAATTTTGCCGAAGAAAAACCAAAAGAGAAAAAGGAAGGACCATCAGTGGGCCTCGCCGTAGACGATGTTGGCGAAGCGATTAAATATTTGAAATCAAAAGGCGTGAAGGTTCTTCAAGATTTTATCGATACTCCAGTGTGCCACATGGCCATGATTACCGATCCTGACGGAAACCAGATAACTATTCATAAGAGAAAAGATGGGACTGTCGGTTAAATTAAATAAAACAGCCGAAGCGCACTAACTTTCGCGCTTCGGCTACTATTCAGCTTGCAGAAAGGCCTCCTTCAACCTTTCAACCCGATCTTGGAGAGAGTGATCGAGTTTCGGTAAGTCATTTTCGAAAGAGATTGCCAAGCTGCTTCCTTCTTCTTCCCAGGGAAGTAAAGTAACAAACCTTACGAAGCGACGATTTGGGAAATGAGGACAGATTGCTGCAACTTTTATCCCGTCTCTTGCTTCGTAGGCAATCTTTGTGGAAGGGAAAAGTTGGCTGCCGGAGGGAGTTGAGGTTAGCTTCAGATAATCAATTCCACCATTTACTCGGCCCAGATAGAGATCAGTCTTTGAAACATCTCTCCTTTTGGGTGGCGTCCCATCCATTATTTCATCAGGATGTTGGTGGATTACCACCATCAATTGGTTGAAGTGTTTTCGGAGCTGTTCGTTGAAAATCCTTAAATTGTCGAGTTCGGCCTTCTTAAAGGTAGGATCCATAGTCTTTTGTTCTGGCCCTAAGGTTACTTTAAGAATTTCTTATGTCAAATGATAAAAGAGAGGGGCGGCCTTCGGCCGCCCCTCTCTTTTATCCTCAATTTTTCCCCATCTTCTCCCCATTTTTAGATCGTCCGTAATCCGCTTAACGTTGACTTCTCTCTTTAGTTTGTTATCATCACTCTTACACGTTTTGCTAAGACCCTCTTGGGTCAAACGGCCTAAACGAGGGACCACCATGTTCGCTACGGCGAACTTGTGGAATAAGAAATCATGTTTGCAGACTCTGGAGAGATGCAGACAGGTTTAAATATTAATAATTATCATTAATTCAGGGTTTAGCATTTAGGGTCTAGGGTTTAGTTGAGAACTTTCTTTACTACACCCTTACCCCTCAATCTAATCTCTAAAAAATATATGGCAGATTTTGATCGTTCAAAGCCACACGTCAACGTTGGAACCATCGGTCACGTTGACCACGGCAAAACCACCACTACCGCCGCCATCCTTCATGTTCTGGGAAATCTCGGAAAGGACAAAGGATATTCGGCTCGAGTGGAAGGAGTAGATGGTATTGACAATGCTCCGGAAGAAAAGGCTCGAGGTATTACTATTGCTCTTCACCACTCCGAATATGAGACACCGAATCGTCACTACGCTCACATTGACGCTCCGGGTCACGCCGACTACATCAAGAACATGATTACCGGTGCCGCTCAAATGGACGGCGCTATTCTAGTAGTAGCCGCTACTGACGGCGCTATGCCCCAGACTCGCGAGCACGTTCTTCTGGCCAAGCAAGTTGGAGTGCCAAAAATCATCGTTTACTTAAACAAGTGTGACATGGTGCCCGACAAAGACTTGATTGACCTGGTTGAGGCTGAAATTCGCGAACTTCTAACCAAGAATGATTTTGACGGAGACAATGCTCCGGTCATTCGAGGCTCATCCACTAAAGCTCTGGAAGCCAAGAGTTTTGATGATGAGGGAGCTAAGCCAATTATTGATTTGGTTAACGCTCTAGATACTTACATCCCAACTCCAGTTCGAGAAACCGATAAGCCGTTCCTGATGCCGGTAGAAGACATCTTCTCAATTGAAGGACGAGGTACGGTAGTAACCGGAAGAATTGAACGAGGAAAGGTAAAAGTTGGTGAGGAAGTTGAAATTGTCGGTTTGAAACCTACAACTAAGACCACTATCACCGGTATCGAAATGTTCAACAAGTCTCTTTCAGAAGGTATGGCCGGAGACAACGCCGGAATTCTGCTTCGAGGTACTAAGAAAGAAGATGTACATCGAGGACAGGTTTTGGCCAAAACTGGATCTGTGACGCCTCACACTGACTTTGAATCGGAAGTTTACATTCTGAAAAAGGAAGAAGGTGGACGACACACCCCATTCTTCACTGGTTATAAACCTCAATTCTACATTCGAACTACTGACGTAACCGGAGAAGTAACTCTAAACGAAGGCGTAGAAATGGTTATGCCGGGAGACACCGTTACTTTCAAAGTCAAACTCGTTGCCCCCGTAGCTCTTGAGGAACAACAGCGCTTTGCTATTCGCGAAGGAGGCAAGACTGTCGGCGCCGGTGTAGTTACTAAGATTACTGCTTAATATTAGCCATATGCCTAGAACGGCTAAACCAAAAAAAGCAGACTCAGCCGCTGCGCCAAAGAAGGTGTCTAAGAAGAGCGGCGCGACCTCAAAACGCGCCGCCAAAACCGCTTCGCCTGCGGCGAAGCCAACTGAAAAGCGGGCCACCGCTCCTACTGAAGCGACTTCCAAACTTCGTATCAGAGTGCGGGCTTACGAATCTAAAATTCTTGATCAGTCGGTCAAGCAAATCATGGATACGGCTCTTCGATATGATGCCAAAGTTCTCGGACCGATTCCGCTTCCAACGGAAATCAAAAAGTACACTGTCAACCGAGCTGCCTTCGTTTACAAAAACGCACGAGAGCAATTCGAAATGCGAGTTCATAAAAGACTTTTGGACATTGTTAATCCGGGCGCCAAAGTTATTGAAGCCCTAACCAACTTAAGTCTGCCTTCCGGAGTCAGCATTGACGTTAAGATGATTTAAGCTAGTATCAAAATCTGCATCTAAAACAGATATGAAATTTTTACTTGGAACAAAACAGAAAATGACGGAAGTTTTTGATGAAAACGGCACGGTTTATCCCGTAACGGTCATTAAAACTGCTCCGCTAACTGTTACTCAAGTAAAAACCAAAGAGAAAGATGGCTACGAAGCCGTTCAAGTCGGTTTTGGCGAGAAAAAAGAAAAGAGAATGCGAAAAGCCGAAAAAGGTCATTTAAAAGATTTAGGCAACCTTCGACATTTAAAAGAATTCCGAACGGCTGTCGGAGACTTAAATCGCGGTTCCAAAATCGAGCCGGCAGTTTTTGTCGCTGGTGATAAAGTAACCGTTTCTGCCACCTCTAAAGGCAAAGGCTTTCAGGGAGTAGTAAAGCGTCACGGCTTTCACGGCGGTCCGCGCAGTCACGGCCAGAAACATTCAGAACGAGAACCGGGTTCAATCGGCACGGCCGGTTATCAGCGAGTCTTCAAGAATCGGCGCATGGCCGGTCGCATGGGTGGCGAGAGAGTAACGGTAAAAAATCTGGAAGTAATTAAAGTTGATCCGGAAAATAATGAATTGTTAATCAAGGGAGCTATTCCCGGCGTTCGCGGAACTCTGGTAGAAATTGTTGCCAAATAAAATGGAAGCTAAAATCTACAACCAAAAAGGCAAGGAGTCTGGCAACATTACGCTGCCGGAAAACGTTTTCGGATTGCCTTGGAATGCCGATCTGGTTCACCAGGTTGTTACTTCCATTCAAAATAATCAGCGAAACGCCTGGGCTCACACCAAAGATCGCGGCGACGTCTCCGGTGGAGGCAAGAAGCCATGGCAGCAGAAAGGCACTGGCCGAGCCCGACACGGTTCTACTCGCTCACCGATCTGGGTTGGTGGAGGTGTCGCTCACGGACCACGCAACGACAAGAACTACAAGAAAAAGATTAATAAGAAGATGAAAGCCAAGGCTCTTTACACCGTGATTTCCAAGAAGTTAAAGGACGGCGAAGTTATTTTCTTAGAAAATTTAAATTTTGCCACTCCAAAAACTCGTGACGCCAAAGGACTTTTGACTTCTCTTAAGGTTAATCGCTCCGCTTACATCGCCATTCCAGGCAAAGATGAAAATGTAAAGAAAAGTTTTAACAACTTCAGCAATTTGATGGTGGAAGAAGTGCGAAATTTAAATGCTTTGGATATTCTCAATCACAAATTCTTAGTAATCACCAATCCGACCGAATCGGTAAAATTTATTGAAGGCAAGATGGCGGCTAAGAAGAAAGAATAAATATTAACTGATCATCATGAGTTTGAATTTAAAAAACCAAAACGCTATCATTCGCCCTCGGGTTACCGAGAAAGGTAGTTTGGTTAATTCGGCTAATGTCTATACTTTTGAAGTAACCACCGAGGCTACCAAGAAAGATATTGCCCGTGAAGTAAATCAAGTTTACAAAGTGAAGCCGATCAAGGTGAACATCACCAAAAATCCCGGCAAACAGGTAATGCATAAAGGCATGGTCGGTCGAACTCGAGGGGTGAAGAAAGCTTATGTTTATTTAAAAGAAGGAGATAAGATCGAGTTCTAGAGACTTTTTATGAAAAGTTATAAACCCACATCACCATCACGCCGACAAATGAGCCATGTCTCTTATCGTGGAGTTTTTAACGCGACCGAGCCGGAGAAATCACTGACCAAAGGATTCAAGCGTTCAGTCGGGCGAAACAATCAGGGACGCATCACTACTCGTCACAAGGGTGCCGGTCACAAGCGTCTTTTCCGAGAAATTGATTTTCGATTTGATAAAAAGGACATTCCGGCCAAGATTTCTACCATTGAATACGATCCAAACCGCTCCGGCTTCATCTCTCTTTTAATTTATGCCGATGGCGAGAAACGATACACCTTGCTGCCGAAATCTTTGAAAGTGGGTGATAGTATTCTCGTTTCCGAAAAAGCCGAATTAAAATCAGGAAATCGTCTGCCACTTCGAAATATTCCAGTCGGTACTTTTATTTACAACGTGGAAGTAAAACCGGGCTCTGGTGGAGTCCTTTCCCGTGCTGCTGGCAACTATGCTGAAGTGGTGGCGCAGGACGAAGGATATACTCAAGTGAAGTTGCCTTCCACTGAAGTGCGAAAAATCAAAGACAGCGCTTGGGCTTCCATCGGCGAAGTTTCAAATGATGAAAACCGTCTGCAGAATTTCGGTAAGGCCGGACGTTCTCGCTGGAAGGGCATTCGTCCAACTGTCCGAGGTACGGCTATGAACCCAGTGGATCATCCATACGGAGGAGGAGAAGGCCGCCAAGGCCGTGGAACTCGCCGCGCTAAAAGTATTTATGGTAAGCCAACAGGCAAAGGCCAGAAATCTCGCCGCGCTAAGAAATACTCCAATACCATGATTGTTTCTCGAAGGAAGGTAGGGAAGAATAGATAAAATTAAAAACCGCCGAAAGGCGGTTTTTGATTCAAATAACGTATGAGATAATTAAGGTGTGAAAAAATCTAGAGTATTTAGTTTAATTTTTCTAATTTTAGCTTTGATTATGTTTTTATATTATGGGGTAAACCATCAGACCCTTTTCTTGCTGGGGGTAGTACCAGTATTCTGGGGAGGAATTTTTATAATACTCTCTATAGTATTTTTCCTGAGTTCGTTTATAAGAAAAAGAAAATAGGGGGTTAGGCACCCCTTTGTCTTTTGTTTATCAAAATTTCATCTAAATCGGGCTAATTTGACAGCCTCTTTGCTTCTGCTACTATGTTTTAAGCCGCCGATGGCGGCATTTTCAGTCAAAAAATGACACGATCACTTAAAAAAGGTCCCTTTGTGGACGCCAAATTATTGAAGAAAATTGAGGGAAAGAAGCCGACCCAGACCGGTGTGATTAAGACTTGGGCTCGTCGAAGCGACATCAGTCCGGAAATGATCGGCTTTACCTTCGGGGTGCACAATGGCAAGCAGCATCTCGAAGTTTTCGTTACGGAAGAGATGGTCGGCCACAAATTAGGGGAGTTTTCACCGACTAAGAAGTTCCTGCGACACGGAGGAAAGATGCAGAAAGAACAGGAAGCGGCTGCTCGCGAAGCGGAAATTAACGCCGCCAAATCGGCCCGCGCCGCCGCCGACGCCACTGCCAATAAAGCTCCCGCCAAATAATTTTCACTATCATGCGCGCCGCTCTTAAAACTTATCGACAGTCCCCTCGCAAGGTCCGCTTAGTAGCTGATCTCATTCGCGGCAAGAAGGCCACTGACGCTTTAGTTACTTTACAGTTTGCCAACAAGAAGGCCGCCCAAGAATTGAGTAAACTCCTGAAGAGCGCCATCGCTAACGCCAAAACCCAAAACCTTAGCGAGACCGATTTGTTTGTGAAAGAAATTCAAGTCAATAAAGGAGTAACTTTGAAGAGAATTATGCCCCGAGCCCGAGGATCGGCGTCAGCCATTAATAAACGCACCAGTCACATCACCATTTCCCTCGGCACTAAAGAAACAAAATAAAATGTCACATACCGTTCACCCATATTCCCATAGATTAGGCATCATTCGAGACTGGAAGTCTCGCTGGTTCGGTATTAACAAACAGTATCGAGACTATCTTCGCTGCGACATTTTACTCCGTGAATGGCTGGAGAAAAAAATGCGCGGTCTTTTTGTCAGCTCAATCGAAATGGAGCGCAATCAGAAAAATTTGCGAGTCATTATTAAAAGTTCCCGACCAGGTATGATCATCGGCCGCAGCGGTGAAGGTGCCACTAAACTCCGAAATGATATTTTGAAGCAGATGCGAAAGCTTGGTATCGAACCAAAAAATGAAGAATTAAAAATTGATATTGAGGAAATTCGCTCACCGGAATCCAATGCTTCCATTATTGCCCAGATGATTGCCGAGGGGCTCGAGAAGCGCCTGCCTTTTCGACGAGTAATGAAGCAGATGGTTGATAAAGCCATGGCTAATCGTGATGTTCAGGGAGTTAAGATTCTCCTTTCGGGTCGTCTCGGCGGCGCCGATATGTCTCGAAAAGAGGAACTTAAAAAGGGTCGCATTCCACTTCAGACTTTCAGAGCCGACATTGATTTCGTTCGATACGAAGCCAATCTGCCTTACGGCAATATTGGTATTAAAGTCTGGATTTATAAAGGCGAGATTTTTGAGAAAGACAGAAAATAATTTTTATTTATGCTATATCCTAAAAAAGTAAAACATCGAAAATGGCAGACTACTCGTCGGAATGCAAAAAAGGATCGCGTGGAGACGCGAGGCATTGAAGTGTCTTTTGGTTCTTACGGTCTAAAAGCCGTGAGTCCCGCTCGTATCAAATCAAATCAGATTGAATCGGCTCGAAAGGTTCTGGCTCGCTCTGTCAGCAAAGTTGGTAAAATCTGGGTTCGAGTTTTCCCGGACCGACCTTTTACGGCCAAACCGGCTGAAGTCGGCATGGGGAAGGGAAAAGGCGATCTCCAGGGCTATGAATTTCAGGTTTTCCCTGGACGGGTTTTGTTTGAAATTGATGGAGTGGAAGAGGCTGTAGCTCGAGAGGCTCTGCGAAAGGCAGGAACAAAGCTTCCCGTAAAGACCCGAATTGTTTCCAGAGTATAACTGAAGCGCAAGGAGCTTGCGACGACATTTAAAGCCATGAAAAAAACAACTTACAAAGGAAAAGACGAAAGAGAATTGGCGAAAACTCTCAAAGAAAAACGAGAAGCGCTAAAGAATTTTCATTTTAATCTTTCCGGAAGCAAGGTTCGAAATGTCAAAGAAGGCAGGGGACTCCGAAAAGATATTGCCCGCATTCTGACTGAACTTAATCAACCAAAAGTATCGGCAAAATAATTATGGCTACCACAAATCCCCAACCGAATATCCGTCGCCGCATTCTTTCCGGTGTTATCATGTCTGACAAAATGAAAGACACTGTCGTTGTGCGAGTGGAAAGATATGTCAAACATCCGAAATACGGTAAATACATCAAGCACGCCAAACGATACAAAGCTCACGATCCGGGCAATGCTCACAAGATGGGAGAGAAAGTCCGAATTGAAGAGTGTCGTCCGATTTCCAAAGATAAACACTTTAAAGTAATTGCTTAAATATGATTCAGCCACGTTCCATCGTAAATATTGTAGATAATTCCGGCGCCAAGATCGGTCGCATTTTCAAAGTACTTGGCTCTTCCAAGAAGCGATATGCTGAAATCGGCGAGGAAGTAGTTTTGTCTGTTCAGAAGGCCGAACCTCGAAAGCAGGTCAAAAAGAAGGACGTTCTTCAGGCCGTGGTGGTTCGTCAGAAGAAAGCCTATCGGCGCAAGGATGGTTCATATGTTCGCTTTGATGAGAACGCCGTTGTGATTTTGGAGAAAGGCAAGAAAGAGCCGATCGCTGGCCGTGTTTTCGGACCAATTCCTCGGGAAATTGCTGAATTCGGTTATCAGACTATTGCTTCACGGGCTCCGGAAATCGTTTAAATCCTTAGACTTATGAAGATCAAAAAGGGAGACAATATCATAGTAATTACCGGCAAAGACAAAGGCACCACAGGCAAGGTGGCCAAGGCCTTTCCTGCTAGAAATTTAGTCCTGATTTCCGGAGTGAATATTAAAAAACGACACCAGAAATCCAAGCGGGCTGATCAGAAAGGTCAGGTTGTGGAAGTATCTTCACCCATTCATGTCTCCAATGTGATGGTAGTGGACGATAATGGTAAGCGTGGCCGAGTAGGTAAAAAATTGGTCGGGGAAAGTTATGTTAGAGTTCATAAGAAGTCGGGAAAAACAATTCAATAAATAATGTCGCAAGCTCCTATAAGATTCATGCCAACCGTAAAAGAAAAACAGAATAAAATGTTCGACACCCTGAAAGGGGAATTTAAATATAAGAACAAGATGCAGGCGCCGAAGGTGGTGAAGGTTGTTCTTTCTTCCGCTACCGGTTCCATTAAGGATCCAAAGAAAAAAGAATTGATTGCCGACCGTCTGACTAAAATTTCCGGCCAGAAGGTTTCGCCTCGAGCGGCCAAAAAATCGGTAGCTTCGTTCAAGATTCGACAAGGCGATCAGATTGGTTACCAAGTAACTTTGCGCGGTCCGCGAATGTTCGACTTCTTGGAGAAATTAGTGAATGTTTCCTTGCCGCGAACTCGTGACTTCCGTGGAGTGAAACTTTCGGCTCTGGACGATTTGGGAAATTTTACTCTCGGTATCAAAGAGCACACTATTTTTCCGGAAACTTCTGATGAGGAATTGAAAGATGTTTTTGGTTTGGCAGTGACGATCGTTACCACTTCAAAAGATAAGAAACAGACCGAAAAATTCTTGGAAAGTCTCGGATTTGTCTTCCGTAAGACGGAAGCCAATCAAACTAAATAATTAGAAACGGCGCCGAAGGCGCCGTTTCTCTTAATATAAAAAGTCGCTCTAGGAGCGACCAGTGCCCGAATGTTTATCCAGCCAGTCAATCGGGAGGACTATTCCGAAGAAAATTAAGGCCAAAATGGTGAAATCTGGCCATTGATACCATACAACTTCACAGTTAAGAACTTTCATCTCTGGTCACCTTATCACACAAAAATCAGCTTTCAACCCTCTATTTGACTTCCTTTCTCCCTCTGATAAGATGATTTTACGCCCATTTTTGGGCTGTTTTTATCAAATAAACAAGCTCGCAAGTTCCTAAATGGCAAAGACTTCCGTAAAAGCTAGAGCGGCTCGTCCGCCAAAATTCAAAAGTCGAGTAGTCCGACGCTGCTTTCGCTGTGGCCGAAAAAATGGCTACATGCGAGATTTCGCTCTCTGTCGTATTTGTTTCCGTGAAGCCGCCAACGAAGGCAAGATTCCGGGGATTAAGAAGTCTTCTTGGTAATTATTTTACAATCATGCGCGACCTAATTGCTGATCTCATCATTAAAATCAAGAATGCCAACATGGCCGGCCATGAAACGGTTACTTTACCTTATTCAAAAATAGGCAGTGCCGTTTTAGAAGTCTTGGAAAAAGAAGGATATGTTCAAGGTCTAAACAAAAAAGGCAAGAAAATTACGAAATCAATTGAAGTCGGCTTAGTTTATGAAGACGGGAAAAAACCTAGAATTACCGGAGTCGAGAGAGTTTCAAAATTTTCCAAAAGAGTTTATCAAAAAGCTAAGGAAATCCGATCGGTTCGATCAAACTTTGGCATGCTCGTTCTGACTACTCCCAAAGGTATTTTGACTGATAAAGAAGCTAGGAAGGAAAAAGTGGGAGGAGAAGCCTTGTTTAAAATTTGGTAATTAATAGAATTCTATAAATAACGTCATAATTTTTTTATATGTCTCGCGTCGGCAAACAAATCATTCAAATTCCATCTAATACTGAAGTAAAAGTTTCTTCAGGCTTTGTTGATATTAAGGGTCCGAAAGGCACTCTTTCCAAGAAGTTTAGTGACGCAATTGAGATTAAAGTTGATGGCCAAAACGTAACCCTAATGCCTACTAAAGAAGATTTGGAAACGCAGGCTCTCTGGGGCACTTATGCATCACATCTCGCCAATATGATTGAAGGCGTAAATAATCCTTACGTTAAGAAGTTAGTGATAGAGGGCATTGGTTACCGAGCCGAAGTTTCCGGCACTAATTTGGTTTTAAATCTCGGTTTTTCTCATCAGATAAAAGTGGAAATTCCTGCCGAATTAAAGGTGACGGTTGATAAAAATATTTTAACTGTTTCCGGCGCGGACAAAGAGCTGGTTGGTCAGTTTGCTTCCAAAATCCGTGCCATGAAAAAGCCCGAACCATATAAAGGTAAAGGTATTCGATATGAAAAGGAAGTGGTCAGACGAAAACAAGGCAAGAAATCTGTTTAATAATAATGAAAACAAAGACTGAACAAAGAAATAGACGACGTAAGAGAATCAGAGCCAAAGTCTCTGGCACTAAAAGCATGCCTCGACTTTCGGTCTTTAAATCAAACAAATACATTTATGCCCAATTGATTGATGATGAGGGAGGGAAGACTCTTGCCACCTCATCTTCTATGAAGGTGAAAGGAAAGGGCAAGACTGAACAGGCCAGAAAAGTTGGTGAAGATTTGGCTAAAAAAGCTGAAGCCCAGAAAATCAAGAAAGCCGTTTTTGATCGCGGTGGTTTTGTTTACACTGGTCGAGTCAGAGCTTTGGCGGAAGGAGCCAGAGAAGGTGGTTTGAAATTTTAATATTTAATTAAACATTACAACTCTATTAACTAGGAGTTTACGACGGCATTAACATGAATGATGAAGATAAAAATTTAAATACGAAGGAGGAAGCGGTAGCCCAAGAAACTGTAGCGACGACCGATTCTTCCGCCGCTTCGGCCGCGCCGAGCCGCGACCAAGGCAATCGTCGCGGCTCTTCATCCGCCCCCGGCTTTTCCCGCGGCCCTCGTCAGAAAAACGAACGTAAGCCTCGCCGCGAGCCCAGAGCTCGTCCGGAATTTGATCAGCGTATCATTGCTATTCGCCGCGTTACTCGAGTGGCCGCCGGAGGACGACGTTTTAGTTTCAGCGTGGCTTTAGTGGCTGGAAATCGCAAAGGTCAGGTTGGGGTAGGAACCGGTAAGGCCGGAGATACTTCTCTCGCCATTGAAAAGGCCCTGAAAAACGCCAAGAAAAATATGATTACCATTCGGACTACTAAAGAAATGTCCATTCCACACGAAGTTGACGCAAAGTATTCCAGCGCTCGCGTAGAAATTATGCCTGCTCGCGGACGTGGAATTACCGCCGGCAGCTCCGTCCGAGACGTTATTGATTTGGCCGGCCTGAAAGACGTCACTGCCAAACTTCGATCGGGCACTAAAAACAAACTCAATAACGCCCGAGCCGCGGTTAAAGCTCTTAACACCCTGAAAGTTTCCAAAGTGGCTGCCTAACTATCATGCAATCAAATCAATTAAAAAGAATTCATAAAAATAAGAAATCGGCCCGAGTTGGTCGCGGCGGCAAACGTGGTAAGACTGCCGGACGTGGCACCAAAGGCCAGAAAGCTCGCGCTGGGCGCAAATTGCGACCGGAAATGCGCGACATCATCAAGAAACTGCCAAAACGACGCGGCCGCGGTAAAAACTCTTTCTTAAGTATTCAGGAAAAACCCTTAATTATAAATCTCACCACTTTGGAAGCAGTTTTTGAGAATGGCGAAAAAATTACCCCTTCCTCTTTAGTCAAAAAGAATGTTGTCAGTCTCTACAAAGGCCGCACTCCTCGGGTAAAAATTCTAGGCGACGGAGATTTCAGCAAGAAAGTGGAAATCTCTGGCTGCTTGGTTTCAGCGGGAGCCAAGAGTAAAATAGAAAAGGCTGGTGGAAAGATAAGCTAATGCAACAATTCACGGACAAATTAAAAGCCGTCTTCATGGATCCGGCCATTCGCCGCCGCATTATTTTCGTGCTGGTGGCTTTAGTCCTTTTCCGTTTATTGGCCGCCATTCCGGTACCGAATATTGATAAGACTCAGCTCGCCAATTTCTTTAATAACAATGCCTTCTTCGGACTCTTGGGCATTTTCTCCGGAGGCGGTCTCTATACTCTTTCCATCATCATGCTCGGAGTGGCCCCTTACATTACCGCCTCCATTGTCATGCAGCTTCTCACCATGATGTCACCGAGTCTGAAAGCTATGTATCAGGAAGAAGGGGAGGCCGGCCGCCGAAAATTCACTCAATACTCGCGACTGCTCACCGTACCACTCGCCGTACTGCAGGCTTTTGCTTACATGATTCTTTTTCAGAAGCAAAACGTAGTGCCACATCTCGACACTCTTCAACTTGTCACTAACATCGTAGTTATCACCGGTGGCTCTGTTCTCTTGATGTGGATTGGCGAGCTCATCACCGAATTCGGAGTGGGAAACGGCGTTTCAATTTTAATTTTTGCCGGTATTGTTGCCCGACTGCCGCAAGACTTAGTTCAACTCTCCTACACTTATGATCCGGCCCAGATTCCTGTCTATCTATTATTCTTAGCCGCTGCTCTATTAATTGTCTATGGAGTGGTAGTGATAACTGAAGCTGAACGGCCCATTCCGGTCACATACGCTAAAAGAGTAAGAGGCAATAAAGTCTATGGCGGAGTTTCTACCTATCTTCCTCTTCGTCTCAATCAATCCGGTGTTATTCCGATTATCTTCGCTCTCTCCATTCTGTTATTTCCTCAAATGATTTTCCGTTTCCTCCAAACTTCCTCACATCTTTGGGTAGCCAATGTTTCTACCTCTATCATAAATCTTCTGGCTAATCAGTGGTTCTACGGCATTGCTTATTTCGTGCTGGTCTTTCTCTTTACTTACTTTTACACGGCTGTCACTTTTGATCCCGAGTCAATTTCCACCAATCTGCAAAAAAGCGGCGCTTTCATTCCGGGAGTTCGACCAGGGGCTTCTACTTCGGAGAACTTGACGAAAGTCTTGACACGCATCACTTTGGTGGGAGCTCTATTCCTCGGCGTTATTGCCGTTTTGCCGCTTGTTGCTAGAGGTTTTACTGGCAATCAATCCTTGGCCATTGGAGGTACGGCTCTTTTAATTGCCGTCTCTGTCGTTCTTGATCTAGTGAAGAAGCTTGATGCCCAATTGGGAATGAGAGAGTATTAGAGGATAGCTTATAGGCATTAGCTTATAGCTTATAGAAAAACTTTTAGAAATAAGATAATATGTTTTAACGTATAAGCTAATGCCTAACACCTATCAGCTATTTTTATGATTCCGCAGACTTTTATTTTTATTGGACGCAGCGGTTGTGGTAAAGGTACTCAATCCGACCTCTTACATAAATACATTAATGCAAATGATAAAGATGAGCATCTGATTTTTTATTTGGAAACCGGCGCTCGATTTCGGGAATTCATGGAAAAAGAAAATTTTTCCAGTAAACTCGCCAAGGACATTTCTCTCAAGGGCGACCGTCAGCCGGATTTTTTAGCGGTCTGGATGTGGTCAAATATTCTTCTAGAAAACTTCACTGACAGTGAACATCTTATCGTCGATGGAGCGCCGCGCTCACTGCCGGAAGCCAGGGTTTTTGATTCCGCCATTAAATTTTATCGAAGAAAAAATACGACAGTTATTTATTTGAATGTTGACAGAAAATGGTCCGAAACTCATCTCCAGCGGCGCGGCAGAGCTGATGATATTAATGTTAATGAGGTTAAGAGGCGTCTGGACTGGTTTGAGAAAGATGTTGTTCCGGCAGTGGAATATTTTAAGGAGAATAAAGATTATCGATTTTTTGAAGTTAACGGAGAGCAGACGCCGGAGAAAGTTCACTACGACATCATTCAAAAAGCTTTTGGAGAAAATCTAAAATAGACGATGGTAAGGCTGAAAACAGAGGAAGAAATCAAGAAATTGCGGCAAGGAGGAAAAATCCTTGCCGCAATTCTCAAAGAGGTCGCTACTCGCGTCGCGACTGGCGTGAAGACTCGGGAATTAAACGACTTAGTTAATGAATTGTGTGAGAGAAATAAAGTCATTCCAGTCTTTCTCAATTATCAGCCCGATGGCGCCGACCGACCATACCCAGCTTCTATTTGTATTTCTATTAATGATGAGATCGTGCATGGCATTCCGAACGAAGGCGAAGAGCGTATTTTAAAAGAAGGGGATGTGGTCTCCCTTGATATGGGTATTTCGCATGAAGGAATGATTGTGGACAGTGCCATAACTGTCGGAGTAGGGAAAATCGATAAGTCGGCCGAGAAGCTTTTAGCGGCCGGAAAAGAGGCCTTGGCGGCGGGGATTAAAGCCGCCAAGGCCGGAAGCCGCACCGGCGATATCGGTGCAGCCATCGAAGCCGTGGCGAAGCGCCACGGCTTCACTCTCCCCGAAGAGCTCGGCGGCCACGGTGTCGGCTTCGCCGTTCACGAAGATCCTTTTATTCCCAACTTCGGCAAACCCGGAGAGGGTGTCATCTTAAAATCCGGCATGGTTCTCGCCATTGAACCCATGCTAAACGAAGGATCAAAAGAAACAGTTGTGGATAAAGACGGCTATACTTTCCGCACCAAGGACGGCAAACGAAGTTGCCATTTTGAACACACCATTGTAGTTACAAAAAACCAGCCAGAAATTCTAACGATCTAAAACTTGCAATTTAAAGAGAACTAATTAATATCGCATTAGGTATGCATCATCCAGATTTAGAAAAGGAGATTGCGCAAATCATCGCTTCTCCCGAATATGACCCAAAAGTTCAACAAGAATTTGCCGCTCTTTTAAATGAAGGAAAATTCTTGCGAGAAGAGGGCGCACGAGAGCATTTCAGCCTCTATTTTCTTCCATACAACAAAAAAGAGGGCAAAGTATTTCTGGTCCATCACAAAAAGGCTGATCAATGGCTGGCACCGGGCGGTCACATTGATTCAAACGAAACTCTACTTCAAACCCTCAATCGAGAGATTGAAGAGGAGTTAAGAGTGGTAAATCAGTTTTCTTCTCTGCCAAAACCATTTCATCTTTCTATTGTGGAACTAGAGAATCCTCGACCAGATTGTTTAAGACATTACGATATCTGGTACCTCTTTGAAACAGACGGGGCTAACTTCCAAGTAAACCCCGCTGAGTTTAGAGAAACCAGGTGGTTTACCGTGGAAGAAGCCAGAAAAATTCTTCGGGACAAAACCAATTTGGAGGCCCTCAATAAACTCAACGCTCCCTCTTAAGCAACTTAAATCCGCTTTCAGAAATGACTGCGGATTTTTATTTAATTGACAAACTATTCGCTCGCCCTTATGGCGATTTTTTTACCCATTGCTCATTTATCGCTCCAATGCTAACTTATTCTTAGAAAGAACATATCTATGGCCAAACCCATTATTCATGCTAGAAGTAGCGCCAAAATCTTTGGGGGCAAGCCCGAAGATTATCTGGAGATTCATCAGCTCATTGACTCGAGTCGGGGAGCTTTTCCTGATTTGCGCCATCGCACTCTCACCCACAACACTTGGTTTGTAACAACAATTCTGCCGCTCATATTCGGTGAGACCCGGAAAAACTCAGACAATAGGGAATACTCCATTCGCGACATAGGAGAAAGACACGTCATGGAGGATTTTGGCGGTAAGTTCATTCCTTCAGCTCAAGATTTTCTTACTGAAGTGGAATTCAAACCGTGGATGGATAACGGAAAAGGAAATTCTCGACCGCCAAGTTATCGAAAGCTAAAGAACTTTCTCAAAACTGTGCCAAAACAGACTGAGAGTGCTTTGAAAAAGAACAAGCGGCGGCGGCCACCAAACAACGGGGAAGCTGAGGAATTCCTTCCTGGTTGTCGCGGGAACGGAATGATTGATTAATCTTTGATTATTGACGGACATCCTTTGATGTCCGTCTTTTTATTTAACTGGTATAATATTTCAAATGGAATCTCCTACTTTGACATCTGCGGAGACAAAATTCTCTTCCCCGGAAGAAGAGCTTCAATATTTGCGCGAAAAAATCGCCCAGAAAGAGCGCGAATTATCTAAGAATAAGGAACAATTTACTCGCGAAGAGGTTATTAAAAGTGAGTTAAAAGATTACAAAAGTCAGGTTCCGGCAGAGACTTTAAGTAAGGGTTACGCTCTGATGGAGCCGCATGTAGACGCCATCGTTTTGAATCTGGTGCCCGAAACTCACGACATTAAAATGGCTGAACTTCTCGGTATTCTTCAGGAGAAGGGGATAATGAACGCTCTTCAGATTGTGGAGAAACTGAACAATCCGCACATTGAAGATGACTTCCATCGTTTTCTAGTGGAAT
Source organism: Candidatus Paceibacterota bacterium (assembly GCA_035652395.1). Classification (NCBI taxonomy): domain Bacteria; kingdom Bacillati; phylum Minisyncoccota; species Minisyncoccota bacterium. The sequence continues at coordinate 202,267 of DASRDX010000012.1, forward strand.
ACATTAAAGAGGGTTTCCCTGTGGAAGGTTTAAAGGAGAAAACAATTCTATCCAAAGCTCTCCGACACACCCTTTATGAAGTGTCACTGCCGAGCGAAGCGGAGAATAAAGAAGAAAAGCAAAAACAATTGAAGGAATTACTTTCCTCCATGGAGCAGTTCTACGCCGGCATGCTTTCAGTCTCGGAGAAGCAGAGCAGTCTGCGAGCCGAAGAAAATTTCTTTACTATTGAGCTCTCTAATGCCATCGGCAGTCAGGAATTTATTTTTTACGTTTCAGTGCCCGATTCCAAACGGGATCTTTTTGAAAAACAATTACTTTCCATTTTCCCTCGCGCCACCATCACTCTCCAGACTAATGATTACAATATTTTTACCGATCTGGGCGCTACTGCCGGCTCATTTGCCTTTCAATCCCAGAATCCCATCTTTCCGATAAAAACTTATGAGCAATTTGATTATGATCCGCTGAATATTATCCTTAATACTTTTTCCAAGTTAGAGCAGCATGGAGAAGGAGCGGCCATTCAGCTCGTTTTTAATCCGGCCGGCGATTACTACACCGCTCATTATAAGGAGGCTCTAGGAGAGATTCAAAAGGGAGTGCCACTGAAGAAGGCTATTGATATCAAGCACAGTTTCTTGGGAGAACTTTTTAAAACTAGCAAGAATGTGGCGACGGATCTGGCCAAATCTAATAGAGAGGAAGAAAAACCGCCTCGAGACGAAAAAGCCATTGAAAATATTCAGGCTAAAATTTCCAGTCCGGTAGCTGAAGTTAATTTAAGAATTGTCACCTCGGCTAAGACAGAATTCCGGGCCAGTGAAATCCTTTCCGACATTCAATCCGCTTTCAATCAATTTGATAATACGATTGGAAATACTGTTAGATTTCGAAAAGAGAATGGAGCGAAGTTAGCCAAACTAGTTCGAGATTTTTCTTTTCGAGTTTTTTCCAAAGAGGAAAAGATGGAGCTTAATTTAAAAGAGGCCACTTCCTTGATGCATTTTCCGGCCGGAGCGGTGCGCTCGGCCGAACTGCGTTCAGCCCGTGCGGCCACCGCTCCGGCCCCCCTTGATCTCGCTTCTGACGGCATACTGATCGGTATCAATCGCCACCGAAATTTGGAAACCAAGATTTTTATGTCACCTGAAGATCGCCTGCGCCACTTCTACACCGTTGGCCAGACCGGTACCGGCAAGACTACTTTTCTCAAGAACATGATCATTCAGGACATCCGAAATGGCGACGGTGTTTGCATGATCGACCCACACGGCTCCGATATTCAGGAAGTGTTAGCCAATGTTCCACCAGAAAGATATGAAGATGTGGTTTATTTTGATCCAAGTTATACTCCGAGGCCGATGGCTCTGAATATGCTGGAATATGATCCGCGCTATCCCGAGCAGAAAACTTTTGTGGTCAATGAAATGCTCTCTATCTTCAACAAGCTCTTTGACATGAAAGTGGCGGGCGGTCCGATGTTCGAGCAGTATTTTCGTAATGCCACAATGCTGGTGATTGAGGATCCGGAAAGCGGTAACACCTTGCTGGATGTTTCGCGTGTCTTAGCCCAGAAAAGTTTTCGTGAGATGAAACTTTCGCGCTGCAAGAATCCAATCGTTGTTCAATTCTGGCGTGACATTGCCGAGAAGGCGGGAGGCGAGTCGTCACTGGCTAATATTGTGCCGTACATTACTTCCAAATTTGACGTCTTTCTATCAAATGAAATTATGCGACCGATTATTGCTCAAGAGCACTCCTCCTTTAATTTTCGGGAGATCATGGATAATCGTAAAATCCTTTTGGTCAATTTGGCTAAGGGGAGACTTGGAGATATTAACGCCAATCTCATCGGTCTGATTCTGGTCGGTAAGATTTTGATGTCTGCTTTGTCCCGCGTAGATTCGCTGGGCCGTGACCTGCCGCCGTTCTATCTCTATATTGATGAGTTTCAGAATATTACTACCGACTCAATTGCCACCATCCTTTCCGAGGCTCGAAAATACAAATTGTCCCTTACCATTGCTCATCAATTCATCAAGCAGCTTGAGGAAAAGATCAAAGATGCCGTGTTTGGTAACGTCGGTACTATTGCTTCATTCCGAGTTGGAAGCGAGGATGCCGAGTTTCTGGAAAAACAATTTGCGCCAATTTTCAGTGCCCACGATCTTATGAACGTGGATAATCATAACGCTTATATTAAAATGCTCTCGCACGGTAAACCAGTAAAACCATTTAGTATTGAACAAATTGGGTTTCTGCCAAAAGGTGAGCCGGAAATTACGGATAAGTTGAAGGAACTGTCGTATTTAAAATTCGGCTCCCAACGAGCAGAAGTGGAAGAAAAAATCATGGAGAAATATCGGACAATTTCAGCCAAGCCATCACCCATGCTATAGTTTTAAAATGGCTTTTAAATATGATGAATTTGATATTGCCGCTATCGAAAAGACTTTTGATGAAGTAACGGATCAGGACGTAAAAGATGCGGTGGAAAATATTCAACATGAATTGGGAGAACATGGAATCTGGGGGGAGGCTTTTCCAGTGACCACAGAAGGGAATATTGATTTTGAGAAGGGTAATTTTAGATTACTTTCTCCTAATATTAAGACGGTGAGCCACGTTTATGAATTAGCCAGAAGGCTTGAAGAGAAATATCCTCAATATCAAGTTGTAATTGAACAGTTACAAGAATATAATACGCTACGCTTTACTGTATTAAAAAGAGAGCAAACAAATGCCACATCATAAAGAAGAACGAACACTAGTAATTATAAAACCGGACGGAGTTCAAAGGACTTTAATCGGCGAAATCATTAAACGCTACGAGCAAGCGGGACTTAAACTGATTGGCATGAAGATGATGGTGCCGACCGTCGATCACGTGGAAAAACATTATACTCTTGACCTAAATTGGCGGAAAATAACCGGCGAGAAAACCATTAAAGGCTATCAAGACAAAGGGCTAACTCCGCCTTCCATGGATCCGTTTGAAATCACCGGCCGCATTTTAGACGGGCTGAAAAAATATCTGACCAGCGGTCCAGTTATTGCCATGGTTTGGCAAGGCGCCCATGCGGTGAAGATTGTTCGAAAAATCACTGGCGGTACGGAGCCTCTTACCTCGGACGTCGGCTCTATCCGCGGAGACTTTGTTCTGGATTCGTATCAGATGTCAGATACTGATGGCCGAGCGGTTCGAAATTTGGTTCACGCTTCGGGCTCGGTTGAAGAAGCCGACATGGAAATTAAGCACTGGTTTAAAGATGAGGAATTGACTAAATATCGCCTAGTTCAGGACGAGATTCTCTACGATGTTAACCTGGACGGGATTTTGGAATAAAGAAATTCTAGGGCTACCTTTACAAAACATCATAATTATGCTATAATATAGAAGAATTTTGAACCTTAACAAACCTTGAAAGGAGGTTTAGATGTACGACCAACGTCGATACAAAAGAGATTTAAGAAAAGCAGTTAAACCACTAAAGCAGAGAGGAAAGGAATTCTTAAGGGCTGTTCCTAAAGGTTCCCTCAAATCATCCTGGCCAACATTCAGAATGGTGCTACGGCTCGCCCTATTTCTAGTGCAAGCGCTCTTCTTCAGTGGTCGGAAAATTCTCAATAAATAAGGGAATCAGATGAGCCAGTCTTAATGCCGTCCGGACGAATTCGGACGGCATTTCTTATTTTTATTCTATCTAAAACAGGAGATAAATTTTTAATAAAGTCTAGACTTGCATTTATTTTGGAGAGGAGAATAATGGGGGCAGGATTATTCAAAGACATTGTCTAGATTACTAACGTAATCAGGGAGCCTATTTTGTAGATGAGAACCTTGGTTTTCACCTCAGGGCACCCACCTGGCATAAAGCTGGGCTAAATGTCAGAGGATAATCCTATCGAAGAGCCGTTTGCCGGAAGGCAAACGGCTCTTGGTATAATGAAAGTCTAAAAATCAGTCCATGAAATCTTTTTTTATCCTTCTTCTTTCCTTAATATTGATCGGTATCACCATAGGTATCGATCATCTTTCTAAACATTTTTATTTATACTGGCAGACCGGCTGGATTGACGCTTCAGTCCACTTTTTAGGCGGTTTGAGCGCTACATTATTTTTTAGTTGGGTATATTTTTACACCAATCTATTTAAAAATCCTTTACCCAGAAAGAAATCTACACTTGTTCTATTTGTTTTATACATTTTAATAGTCGGTATTCTCTGGGAGATTTACGAATATCATTTCGGTTTCAGTTTTTTCTCTCAATATTTCGTTTCCGACACTATCTCTGATTTAAGTATGGACGTTTTAGGCGGTTTGCTGGCTTATTTTCTGACAACTTTTTTGATTTAAGATATACTACTGGTATTAATGAACGAAAAATTGAAACTAACCTTCTGCGGTGGAGCTAACTCGGTAACGGGGGCTAATTTTCTATTGGAAAGCGATAAATTCAAGATCTTAGTTGACTGCGGACTTGAACAGGGAGATCCGAATGCTGGAGAAATTAATCGGCGGCCTTTTATTTTTGATCCGGCAGCCATCGACGTCTTATTGGTCACTCACGCTCATACTGATCATTTAGGTCGAATACCGAAATTGGTGAAAGACGGCTTTAAAGGCCGCATAATTTCCACCATTGAGACTAAAGAATTAGCTCCTTTGATGTTGGAAGATAGTGTCAAATTATTAAACCAAGAAGCCGAAAGGAATGGAGTTTTACCGATTTATGAAATGCCAGATGTTCAGAAGACTATTAGCCTCTGGCAAAGCATACCGTACCACCAACAGACAGAAATTTTACCCGGCTTTTCCGTCTACTTGAAAGATGCTGGTCATGTTCTCGGCTCGGCCATGATTGAACTCACTCATAACGGCAAAAAAATCGTCTTCACTGGAGATTTGGGTAACAGCCCATCACCACTTTTAAAAGACACCGAGGCTATCACAGATGCAGATTATCTATTGATGGAAAGTGTCTACGGTGACCGCAACCATGAATCAGCCACCCTTCGACGGGATAAACTGGAAGATGTTATTGAAGAAACTGTCAAAAGAAACGGCGTTCTGGTAATCCCGACTTTCTCCTTGGAAAAAGCCCAGATCATCATCTATGAATTGAATAATTTAGTTGAGCAGGGTCGGATTTCGGTTGTGCCAGTCTATATTGACTCGCCGCTTGCCATTAAAATCACCGAAATTTATAAACGCCATCCGCAAAATTTCAATGACGTGGCTCGCGCGGCCGTTGAAAGAGGGGACGATCTTTTTAATTTTCCGAAACTCCATTTCACCTCTACCTCTGAAGAATCAAAAGCTATTTTAGGTACGCCTAATCCGAAAATTGTTATCGCCGGCTCCGGCATGTCCACCGGCGGTCGCATTCAGCATCACGAAATTAATTATCTTTCCGATCCGAAAAACACCTTGCTCTTTATTGGCTATCAGGCGGCTGGCTCCGTCGGCCGTCAAATCGAAGATGGTGCTCGCTCAATTAATCTTCTCGGTCAGAATGTTCAAATTAAAGCCCAGATCGCCAAGATTGACGGGTTTTCCTCTCACAAGGACTCCGAACACCTGATTGAATTTGTGGAAAATACTGCTGATACCGTTAAAAAAATTTTTGTAGTGATGGGAGAAAGTAAGTCGGCTCTCTTTTTAGTTCAGCGTCTGCGCGATTATCTTGGTCTTCAGGCCTATCATCCCCGAGAAGGAGAGAGCGTAATGCTGGAATTCTGATATAATTTTTACAATTATGGCGATTGATAAACACGGTCATTTGAAAATTAAAGTTGCTGTTTCCGGAGCAGCCGAGATGGGATTTCTCGGGCAGGTTGCATACGATAAAGCCAAAGAAATCGGCCGCGAAATTATTCGCCAGGATGGCATTTTAGTTAGTGGGGCCACTACCGGTTTCCCACTGTGGGCGGCTATTGGGGCCAAGGAGGAAGGCGGAATGTCTTTCGGTCTCTCTCCGGCCTCAAACGAAGTGGAACACGTAGAAACTTACCGCTTGCCGGTAGATTACATGGATTTAATTATTTATACCGGCTTTGGTTATTCCGGTCGCGATCTTTTAATGACTCGCTCCTCGGATGCAATTATCATCGGACCAGGCCGAATTGGCACTATTCATGAATTTACTATTGCTTATGAAGACCTTAAACCGATTGGGGTTTTGACAGGTGATTGGGAAGATACGGACGAAGTAATTAAAAATATTATGGACAAGAGTCACCGGCCAAATGATAAGGTCGTCTTTAGCGATGATCCAAAAATTTTAGTTCAGCGGGTTATGGAAATGGCTCAAGCCGATAAAGAAAAACATAAATATGTTCACATGAACGATGATCATATTGGAGGAACGGTAGGCGAGAGAGTGCTTTAAAAGAAAGAGGCCAAAAGTTCAGGCCTCTTGTCTCTCAGTGTGATATAATCCTCCATATTCTCGAGGGAAAATGAAACACTGCTTCTATAAAATCTCTTTCTCTTTTCTAGCCACTCTCCTTCTCCTCCGCTCTTTCTTTGACTCCACCAAGGCTCTCTCCAAAGAAGAAACTACTCCCATCCCACTAAAGAGAGAAGCCACCTCCTCCCTCCTCCTCAAACCCTACCTCTCCCTCCTCCTCAAACACTCTCCCTTCTCCTCTCTTCTAATCACTCCAGCTTACGCAGCTGAGGGAAGCTCCTCTCCCTCCTTTTTCTCCTCCCTCCTCAACTTCTTCAAAAATCTCTTCTCGAAGCCTACGACTGTAGAGATTATCAATACCACTCCCACTGCTCCAAAGACTCCTACTCCTCCAGCAATCTTCAACCCTCCCGTCTCCACTCCTCCAAATTCCACCTCAAACCTCATCCACAACACCACCATCATTAATGG